>NZ_JBQZFV010000020.1:0-71767 GCF_052691735.1 Serratia sp. NA_13 | reverse complement strand
CTGCTCCGCAACGTGATAGGTCAGTTGACCGCCCATTGGCCGCCAACCGAATGCCCCACCACAAGCCGTTGGACGCTTCCCGCCTCAGAGCCCCCCCTAATCTCTATCGCCTAAACGAGTAAAATTATTTCATATGAAATAACAAGGTTTTTACAGATCATCTAACATTCAATTTTCATTAATTTCAAAAAAGATCCAAAACCATCTTCATGGGAAAACTAACACAGAATCCTCGTGCCTATCCGACGAGGACAAGAACCCATAATTTGTTATATCATGTAAGGATGGAATTAAAAGTAAGGGCATTTTTATACTGGGGCGAATATGAACTTTATCATCAATGGGTTAGTAAGATACAAACCGTTGGATGGAACATTATATCTTTTCGATAACAGTATCGATATGATAACGCTCCCTCGCTTCGCTAACGAAATTTTATTCTTTTTCATAAAAAACAATGGAATAGCATTAAGTCGAGAAGCCATCCTAAACGAAATATGGGAAAAAAAAGGGATAAGTTCATCAGGAAATAACTTAAATAACTATATTTCACTACTACGAAAATCGCTGGCATTATGCCATTGCCATACAGTGATAACCACCATCCCTAAGTATGGTTTTTTATTTGAGACTGAGATTGAGACTGAGATTGAAATTGAGATTGAGACCGAGACCGAGACCGAGACCGAGACTGAGACTGATTTTATTCAAAATTTCAACAGAGCACCCGTCATTCAGCACGCCATAAAAGAGGAAAGTGAAAGCCCTGTACGCAGCAAAATTAAAAAAAACACGCTTTTTATCTTAAATTTATTAATAATTGGGGTGATTATAACCCTGGTTGCTTTTCACACGGAAGTTTACCGATATTTTCTCATGGACACTATGAGAACAAAAATATTCAGCATAAATCAGTGTGAATTTTACTTTTTGGATAAGAAAATGAGGGAAAAAGAAAGAAATGACGCTGTGGAAAACATAAAGTCAATCATAAAAAATGAAAATATAGACTGCAATAATAAAATTAAGGGTTACTATTTCGTTGAGGACAGAATTGATTCTTTAGGAAAATCAATTATAAACTACGCAGTGAGTTTTTGCGAGACGCGGAGTCAGGCTCCATGCAGAAACCATAAAACTTATAAAAATAGGGAATAAAGGAGTCAGAAGTGCGTTTAAAAAAACCAATGGTGTTTCTGTTTATTTTCTTGTTATCTTTATTGTTTTTAATTATCATTTTGACTTGGGGAAAAAACGATAGAAACCAGAGTTTTGAATGTAGAGCAAAATTAAGTACATTAATGGCATCTGAAGTCTGTCAGGGTAATGACATGACCAGTTTACTTGATGTTTTCTTATCCTTTCAAGAGAATGGGAAAGGTTACTTTATCGTTTTAGGGCGCTACTCCTGTCCGAACGAACCACCAAAACTAGTCGATGGGATGGTTGATTTTATTTATAAAAAAGAAGGAAAATATTACTCTTTGAATTTGGAGAATAGAACAAAGTCACTCATCAACCTTTTTAAAGTATTGCAGTATGAAAAAATGAAAATAAAAATTACCGAGCTAGAAAAAAACAATTTTATCCTTTCATTACCTCTTGAAACACCGATACTGTGTAAACATGAATAGATCGAGTAACGCCTCTTGGGAAAAGATAGTTTTTGACCCTAAAGATACATTTCCTGCCCAAGGGGCAATACACGGCATGTGGCACAGAATTATGTACACCCTCCAATGTAAATATGTCTTTCATTTCCGTATCGCAGATCATCATCAAGGTGCCTAGTTCCACCTGAAGATTTGCGTTTCTCCTCCCATTACTGCCGCATTTCATCGCCTTCCCCTGAAAACCCGCCACCTCTACACAAAGTCCCCCATGGCCCAAAACGCGATGCAACGCCAACAGAAAAAAAATAACTATTATTTTATTTAAAAAGCTACTCTGATTACCCTTGGAATGAATAAATTCATTTTCCCCCACCTCTCGCCATCGTTCTTTTCTTGGATTTTAATCCTATAAAAATTAAATAAACAAAATAAAAACCTATGCTTGCGGTAAAATCACTCATATAAAACCATAATGGTTTTTTTTGGTGTTAGGATTATTCCCATTAAGAACTCATTCGGAGTGCACCTAAAAACAAGATAATAATAAAAAATAATTGAGCGCAATAGAGAAAAAGGTAACGCAACCATCTCTATTATAATAAAAATTACGCAATAAACGTAGATTAATAAATGCCAATTTCAATCCTTACATCATGGGGAATTAAAGTCATGGAACAAAAAAAAGAAAAAATTATTTACTTTGAAAACGAAAACATAAAACTCAATGAGAGTGAGTTAATGTTAAAAAGTAAAAACATCCGAGTTTCACTCGGCAGAAATCAAAGCAAGTTATTGTGGTGTCTAGTCAGAGGTGTAACTTGCAAGAAAAAGATAATCAAAGAAATCTGGCCCGGTGTTGACTGGAGATTGAGGGGGAACAATTATAATCAACTCATATTCCAGACACGAGCCGCATTAATTCGTAGCGGATTTCCAGATAATACGCTTATCACGTTTCCCAAAAATGCTATTTGCCTGAACACAAACCTGTTGAGACCCATGTATGTCAGAGAAAAGGCCTTAATGGAATCCTTTCGTGATCAGGGACTTCTTAATTACGAGTGAGAAATAAAAAACCGCGGACCCGTTTTCACTCCATGAGCCTGATGAGAACTAATACGTCGGTGGGGCTAATGATGTGCGCAAAAAGTATGCGAGTAGACGCCCCCCGGCACAAAGTAACAATAATGAAAAAACAGGCAATTCCTAAGCGAGATAAAAGGTACCTATACCTGTGAATCACTACCGATAACATTGCCTACAGCAACCGTCTCGTCAGCCCTCCCTACCATACCCCGATAGATATGAATACCCCACTTTTCGTCATGGTCTTTATCGTAATGGTCAACAAAAATTTGCCACGAATTTAGAGTTTTTCCAGAACAATCGTTCTGATTCATTCGGTGCCAAACCACCATTATATTGATGAGGTCTGAGCTGGCTGTAATATCCCGTTATGTAATTCGTTATCGCTGTGCTGGTTTCACTAAAATTAGCATATCCATTATCCGGCACCCACTCCGTTTTCAGACCTCTAAAAAAACGTTCCATCGGGCTGTTGACGCTCCCAGGTCAAGAGCTGACGATTTGCATGCGCGAGGTCTGATAAAATCAGTGGATAAAGTTCACGGGCTATAAGCATCTTAGACATCCGAGGATCTCTTTGGTCGATAGCCCTTCGCAGGTTCGTCTGCCTACATAGATTTTTGTTCGTGGGTCACTCATCCAGACGCAGACCTGAATAAGAGACTCAATGCGTCTGGAGTTATCGAGGTGGATTCACTTCTATAAAATCACGCACACAATTCTTGATTATTCTCGGAGGTAAGCTATAACTAATTTAGCTAAAATCAATAAGAATTCCTAATATGCTTTCGAACATTTCAATTGAAATGCAAAACATTAACACCGCAATTATAATCTGGCTAATCATTTAAATTAAACCTATAACAATGCCATGTATAAAATGCATTTAAAATAATTTTAATGAAAAACTAAAATAGTATTTATTTTATTTTTATCTTTGCATTTTTATTTTAACGGGCTTTTTAATCACCCTAAAAGTTAAAATAAAAAATCATGCCTGTATGATTTTTAAGCATTCCTATGAATTTAAAAATTAGAGGATCTGCCCGATAAATTACAGTGATTACCTCCAACGGGAAAAATACTAAATAGTCAAAAATCAGGATAGCGCAAAAATGGTTACGGATCTATCAACAGCGTAACCATTACTGGTCACTTTATTAGTTGAGTGAAAAACTGGTTGATATTGTGCAAAGCTTCAAAAACTGGCGTTTCCAGCACCTTTCCCTGGTTGAACGGATCAATAGCATTCGTCTACAGCTATAGTTTTATTTAGATGAGTATGATGATGAATTTATTACACGAAATCACCGAAACCACTGGCATGACACGTCGGCAGGTTGCAATTGTAGGCGCTGGGCTCGCTGGCCCTTTGCTGGCCTGCCTGCTACGCCAGCGTGGATTTGAAGTGATCGTATTTGAAAAGCGCGCAGACCCGCGAACACACCCGGCACCCGAAGGGCGTTCACTTAATCTGGCCATAGCAGAGCGTGGCCTTCAGGCGCTACGCCTGGCGGGAATTGAACAGGATGTGTTGAGTTATGCTGTCCCTGTGTCCGGGCGGATGGTGCATGTGGAAGAAAGTAGTAGTTTCCATGCTTACAGTTCCAGAGAAGATGATGTCATCTGGTCCGTGCAGCGTAGTCAACTGAATGCGCATTTACTGGATGTTGCAGAGCAGAAAGGTGTGCGGTTCTTCTTTGATATAGATTTGGTGGGGATTGATCTGCAGGCATCCCGATTAACCACCCAACATGGAACGACATTCACTTTTGATCTGATTGTCGGTGCCGACGGTGCAAATTCCTCAGTCAGAGGCGCGCTAACCCGCGTCTGTGACGTTGACTGTGAATGTGAATGTGAAATTTTAGCTCATGGCTATAAAGAGCTTGATATCTCCGTTGAGGCGGCACGCCAAGCGCTTCTAACCCCTAGGGCACTTCACATCTGGCCACGTGGCGGGTATATGTGCATGGCGTTGCCAAATCATGATGGCAGTTTTACGGCTACTGCTTTCCTGCCCCTTAAAATACAGGGCCAACAGCTTGCCAGCTTTGCCGCACTTAACCACAGAGACGTCGTTCGCCAGTTCTTTGATTCTGAATTTAATGCACTTTCGCGATTACTTTGTGATTTGGAAGCGAACTACATGGCTCGTCCAGTTGGCATGATGGCGACCCTGCACGTTTCGCGTTGGCATTATAACCAAACGGTGTTGATCGGTGATGCTGCTCACCAGATGGTACCGTTTCATGGCCAGGGTATGAACTGCGCTTTTGAAGATGCCGTGTTCTTGGCTGAGTGTCTGGGAACACCGTCTGGGGATATAGGGCGTGCTCTCTCTCGCTACGAAACTCAACGCAAACCTGATGTTGAAGCCATTCAGGCGATGGCTTTGGACAACTACGAGGAGATGCGTTCGCGGGTCAGCTCGCCGGATTACTTGCTTGAACGGGAACTTTCTTCCTGGTTAGAGAAACGCTTCCCACAGCGTTTTATTCCACGTTATCACATGGTGACCTTCACCTGCCTACCTTACTCGATAGCTCACAAACGGGGGAACATACAGAAAGATATACTGAAGTCGGCAATTTCAGGCTGTCAGACGTTCCAGCACATTAATCTCGAGGCCGCGGAAAAAAATGTTCTGGCTAAACTTTCTGAACTCTCCCTCTGACAAAACCATTTCGGCTCTTGGTTAGGTTGTGTCACTCAGAACCTTGGTCGACTATTTTTAAGCTTTTGGCAACGGGGGAATAGATACAGGGCGGCATTCAACGAGTGCACCCTCCCCCCAAGCGCGAAAACTCACGTCTGAGCCCGATAGCCCTATCACCCATTTGCCAATGAGATGTTAATATCGACGTTTTTCAAGTGAATAGGCCGAGCATGCCATCTTATTATCTTCGCTGTCTTACCTTGGTTTTCACGCTGTTCGTCGGCGTTGGCTCCCCCATGCTGGCGCAGGCCAGGCCCGATCTGGAGCGTAAAATTGGCGTGACCGTCGCCGATAGCCCATCACCTGATTATCAGTTCAGTGATTTACGCTTCAATTCAGCCGATGGACTGCGCCATTACCGTATCCGCATAGCGCAACCGCGCATTGCCCCGCCAGCGGCCGGCTATCCGGTGGTCTACCTGCTGGATGGGAATGCGGTGCTGATGGAATTGAATGCCAACTTACTGGCCCGGCTTGCCGCGCAAAAACAACCGCCGGTATTGGTACTGCTCAGTTATGACAACGAATTGCGTATCGATGCCCATGGCCGTAGCTACGATTATACGCCGGCGCCGCTGCAAACCGGTGGAATGTGGGCCAATGGTGGTGCAGATGCCTTTTTGAAACTGATCGAAAGCCAGATTAAACCGGCAGTGGCGGCCAAGGTGACCATTGATGCTCAACGGCAAACGCTGTGGGGGCACTCTTACGGCGGCCTGTTCGTGCTGCATACGCTGTTAACCCAGCCAGCCGCATTCCAAAACTACGTCGCCGTAGAACCTTCACTGTGGTGGGGAAAGGGCTTTATCCTGCAGGAAGCACAGCGGGTGATTGAACGGCATCCCGCCATGTCCGCCCATCTGTGGCTGTGGACCGGCAGCGGTGAGAAAATGCGTAGTGCGCCGCCCAATATCAAACAGCAACCGCTCCCCGCCGACTCCGCTCAGCGTCTGGCCGAACGGCTGGCGACGCTAAACGGGCTTGCGGTCAATTTCCGGGAATGGCCAGGCCTGGATCACGGCGCCATGTTCAGTGCAACCATCGCGCCGGCATTGGATGCGGTAGCAACAGGCAACTGACTAACACCATGCTGCTAATCTGGCGATGATCTCAAATAGGCGTTTACGCCAGTTACCTTGTTATCTGCTTTTGTCGAAAACAAACGAAATATGGTCATCGTCCAGATACTTGATCTCAACCTCACAGCCTTGCTGGACCTTAGAAGAGTAAAAGGCGGGAATGGTTTCCTTGCCTTCTACCTGCTTGGTCATCCCCTTTTCATGCCATGAAAGGCGGTATTTTATGTTGGTGGATCCGTTCTCATTTGAACTGATGTAATGGACCTCCTCCACCCGAGCCTGAATATCCCGCCCCTGTGTCTGAATTTTATGGTCACGGTTAAACAGATAAACAATATAGGCAATGACGCCTACTGTAAGAATCACTGAAATAATGATCGCAAACTTCATCGATTCGTCCCTTAGCCGAACATGGTCAGACCGTTAAATGATGACATTATCTTCCCGACATGAGCCATCGCATCGATAAAAGCGACACGCCCCTCGGTGGTGGTAAGATCAAAGGCTGTCTTATCAAATTTCATATTGGTCAACCCGAGCTTGCCGCTCGCAGTCACGCTCATAGAATAGCCTTCCGTAACGATTTTCGCCGCTGTGAAATCAAAGGAAAACATGGAAGCGGACTCTTTATGATCTTTATATTCAAAAGCATGCGGCGTCTTGATGCTCACTTTTTCCGCACTGTCGATGGTGATCATTCTCGGTGAGGTGATGGATACCCCGCCTTGCACCGTCTGCTTCCAACTGCCCAGAATATCCGTCTTGGCATCCTTGGTGATGGTTTGTACCCGTCCGCCCAGGATCTCGTCCGTGACGTCCTGGGTGACGATATTATGGCGTTTCCCCGTGACTTTGTCATAGCGATCCCCTTTGAGGAAAGAGTCCATCCCGTCGTCATAGGTGCGGGTTACCTTGCCGGTAACATGTTGATTCTCTGTACCATCCGTATCGATGCTCCGCTTTCCCTTAATGGTTAGCGTTTCCCCACCGCTGGTAATATCCGACGTCCGGCCATTGGTGATAGTGACCTTTTCACCGTCTTTAAAGGTTTTGGTTTCGGGTTTGTCGACCGTCGTGGTACGTGTACCGTGGAATTGGAAGATAGCGTTGCCGAACACCTCATCCTTCTGATCTTTTTGGATGGTGGTGGTGCGATTGCCATCCACGGTCACCGTTTTATCGTTCTCCACCGAAATATTCATATCTTTTTCGGCATGCAGTTGCACCATCTCCGAGCCCGCCTTATCTTCGAAGAACAGGTGGCTGGAATTATCACTGTGACCGTCTTTGGATCGCGTCATAAAGCCCATCATGGTAGCGCCGGCGGGCAGCGTCCACGGCGGCATACAAGCTTCGTTATACACCCGGCCAGTGACCATCGGGCGGTCGGGATCGCCATTGATAAAGTCAATCACCACTTCATCCCCCACACGCGGGATCTGCACGCCGCCGAAGCCCTGGCCAGCCCAGGCGCTGGACACCCGCACCCAACAGGAACTGCTTTCATCCCCTTTCGCCAGACGATCCCAGTGGAACTTCACCTTCACCCGGCCGTATTTATCTGTCCAAATCGACTCCCCCTGCGGCCCTACTACCCGTGCCGTTTGCGGGCCATGGGTCCGCGGCCACGGGGTACGCTGCGCTGAGCGGAACGGCGTGCTCGCCGGGATCACCACAAAATCGGTGCGGTGCACCGCCTCTTCTCCCCCGCTGGCGTAGCTATTCTCTTCAAAATCGTAACGTGCGCTCAGTACCAGATACTCTCCGCCGTCACTGGCAAACGGCGGGTTAAGCAGGGCAAAGGTGCACCCCGGTACGATGCCCAACGCAGTAGCCGTGGCGTCAATGCGCTGATGCTCCGCCTGCCACTCCTCCTGACGCACCCGGGCGTAAGTTTCACCGTGGCTGTGCTCCACGAAGTGTCCCGGCCAGTCGTAGTAGTCAATCTGGCCCGGTGAGGGTGAGGTTGGGTTTTGTCGCGCCTGGAACAGCCATGCGTTGGGCTTACGGAAATCGTAGTCGTCGATGCTGTAGATCCCCGGCGTCACCCGCTCGGATATCGCCCACTGGCCGATCCCTTCTTCGCTGGTGCTGCCGCCGGAAGGCGTGGCGTGGTAAGGAATAGCTTCATAACCGCTAAACGGCTGGTGCTGCTGAGACGCGTCGTACAGCACCATAGTGTGTTTACCAGACTCGTGGCGGAAAAAGAAATAAATGCCTTCCAGCTCCATCAGGCGCGAGATAAAGTCGTAGCTACTCTCCTGGTACTGCACGCAATATTCCCAATTGCGGTAATTGCCGGTGAGCTGGTTTTCCATCTGCACACCATATTCGTCGAGTACCGTTTTGATGATGTCCGGCACCCGCTGATTCTGGAATATACGCTGGTTGCGGTCCCGCTTCAGCGGCCACAGGTCCGACTCCATGGTCAGCGTGTAAACCACGTAACGCTCACCATTAATATCCGCACTGTGAACATTGACCCTGGTGATTTTTCCATTGATATAGCGTGGCGCAGCAAGCAGCCCCTGAGTAGGGATAGTCAGGGTAATCGGCTGGCCCAGCATGGCCCTGCGGTCCAGGCGGGCGTTGGTGCTGAGCATCGTCACGCTCAATTCAAATGAACGTGAAACCACTTCCTCTCCGCCAAGTTTCCAGAACTTCAGCGTTCCTTCACCCGCAGGCGTTGTTGCCGTGATACGGTCAAACATAACTTCTTACCCCTATAACTAAGACTGCGTTATGCCGCTCTGCCACTCATGGTGCCAGCATCAGTACCTTGAATTGGCTGGGTACCGCACGTATCCCCACAGCATTGGTTGAGTTCTGCAGGCTGACGCTGGTCAGGCGCGTCGCCGGTGTGCCCTTGAGCAGCACGGTGAAGGAACCGGTGAGATGCCGCGACGGCCCCATCACGGTGCCTGACGCCACGCCGGTGGCAACGCCGGGATTATCCCCGTTGGTCAGCGGCGTCACCGTGGCCATGTTATGGGCAGGCATGCCCATAAACAGAATATTCAGCGCGTTGGGGACCGCCGTTGGCCCAAGCGCGATATCCGGATAAGGTATCGGCGTTGGGGTCGGCATCGGCGTCATGCAGACATCGGGAAAAGCCAAATCGGTGCCCATCAGTTGACAGTTGGCAAACATCGCGGCCTCCTCAGCCCATATGGATCTGTTCGGCATCCACTTTGGTGATTGCCTTCGAAGTAATAACGGTATTTTGCGCATGCAGACGCGCATAATCTTCGGCCTGCATATCCAGTTGGCCAGCACGTACCTGCTCCGTCTGGCGCGTAGTGCGTAACAGGTTATGGCTCACCTGGGTGATGGTTTGCCAGATTGACTCCGTGTGCTTGCCCACCACGCGCGAAAGGCTTACCCA
Source organism: Serratia sp. NA_13 (assembly GCF_052691735.1). NCBI lineage: Bacteria > Pseudomonadati > Pseudomonadota > Gammaproteobacteria > Enterobacterales > Yersiniaceae > Serratia > Serratia sp. NA_13. Next base: position 61,885 of record NZ_JBQZFV010000020.1, on the reverse strand, counting down.
GGCGGAAAGCTTATCGCCGCTGTACTGCATTTCGCTGATATGGCAGTCGCCTTGGCTGGCGCTGACGCGAAACGCTTCGCTGCTGAGGCTGATTTCGCCGCTGCTGCGGATATGCAGATCGCCCGGTACGCTCAGTTCGGCCATTTCCGGGTTGGCGCGCTCCAGCACCGCCAGCAGCCACACTTGATTATCCACGCTGGTGATAAGCACCAGATCCCCGGTCTGAGGGGCAATAACGCAGCTGGCGGCACGCCGGCAGTGCCAGCCGCGCCCTTCACTCTCCACGCTCAGGCTTCCATTGGAAAAGCAGTGGGTCACCACCCCCGCACTCTGCAGTGGCGGTGCTGCCGCTTGTAGCAGTTTGTGGTTGATATTGTTCATCTTCATCTCCTTAAAGGCGGCTCTGATGCTGAAGGCTCCAGGCCTCGGCAGCCAGTAACTCTTCGTCATATTCAAGGATGCCCCGGCGATCGGAAAAATGGGCTCCCTCCTGCTGCGCCCGGTGGAATCGGGTACGGGAAAATGTGGCACTGCGAAAATCGGCCCGGCGCAAATCAGCATGGGTGAAATCGCTGTAGGTCAGATCGCACAGGGCAAAGCTGCTGTCTTCAGCCTTCACCTGCTGCAAAATGCTCTGGAACAAGCGGCTGTGGCTAAAGTCGGCCTGTTGTAACCTGGCACCAATGAATAACGCCTGATCAAACAGACTGCCCTGGCAGTTGGCACCGGTAAGATCCGCACTCATAAACAGCGCCTGGCTGGCGTTCACCTTACGGAGTTGAGCCTTTCTCAGCGAAGCGCCTTTGAAATTGCACTGCGTCAGCTGTGCCCCATTAAAATCCACTTCGTCGAGCTGATTATCGGTAAACTGACATCCGCTAAAGCGCTGCTGGGCATAGCTTTTTCCACGCTGATCGCAGTTGAAAAAGACGGCCCGGTCGAATTGACTGTGGCCCAAACGGGTAGTGCGCAAGTCGAGGTTGAAAAAGGTTGTCAGCAGGCACTGGCACTGCTCCAGTTGTGCCTCCTCCAGCGAACTCTCGAAGAAGGTGGTACGTTCGAGCGTGGACTGGTTGAAGGTGCTGCCGGAAAGTGGGCTGCGCATAAATTGACAAGCGTCGAACCTGCTGCGGGAGAAATCGCCGTTGCCAATCTCACAATGATTAAAGATGCACTGCGCCATTAACGTGTCGCAGGCGCTGATAGCCGTCATTTCACAGTCGTTAAACACGCTCTGCTGCATGCGCGCACCACTCAGCTTCACCCCATTCAACAGACACTCATTAAATACCGCTTCATGTAAATTGGCCGCCTGCAGGTTCGCCCCCTGCAGTGAGACATCCTGAAAAATTCCGCCGGACAGGTCGCTCCCTTGCAGTTCGAGGCCATCGAGGTTGCAGGCGTTAATCAGCTCGCCATTTTTTATTTTCTGCTGTAGCTCTGCCGCGCTCAGCGTCGTCATGACAGTTCCTCATCACGCTTCGGCAGCGTTTTCACCCGGCTGGTAAAAGCTTTGTCCAGCCGTGTCTCCCTATTAATAAAGGATTGTGACAGATCGGCGCGGAACAGATTGGCACCGGTTAAGTCCGCGCCACCCAACTGGGTTTTCTGCATCAGTGCGCCCATCAGGTTGGCTCCGGTGAAATTGGCCTGGCGGAAATCAGTGCGGATTAACAGGCTCCCAACCAGGTTGGCACGGGTGAAATTCGCCCTCTGACAGTCCGCTTCACTGAGATCGCTATTCTCCACCTTTGCCAATTTAAAGTTCGTCTGCACAAGTAAAGCCTGGCGCAGGTTACTTTCTTTCAGCGTCGCTTCGCTAAAGTCCGCGCCGCTTAAGTCACTCTCCATTACGGCTGCGCAGGTCAGCAAGCTGGCCGCTTTAAACTGGGCGTACGGCAGTTTGCTCTCCACCCAGTTACAGCTCTCAAGCCACGCACCGTTGAAGACCGCAGCCTGCAACTCGCACTGTTGGAAGACGGTCTTATGCAGCCTGGCCTCACTGAAGTCGAGCTGCGGCAGCGTTAAATTCATAACGATACACTCCTCCAGCTCAGCACGGTGGAAACGGCAATGGCTAATACCGATCTTGCGCAGCAACAGTGTTTTTAACCTGGCGCGGCTGAAGTCACAGTCTTCAAACAGGGCGTCTTCCAATTGGGTTTCCGTCAGGTTGGCACCGCTAAAATCGGTCTGCTGGCACTGGGCCAACACCAGGCTGGCCTTGGTCAGATTGCATTCACGCAGCGAACTGTTACGCAAATCGGTTCGCGCCAGCATCGCCTCGCTAAAATCAGCGCCGTCCAACTGGCAACCGCTGAGATCGGCGTTTTCCAGCAACGCCTTACGGAAATTAGCGCCGCGAAAATCCATGCCGGAGAGGTCCGCACCGGTGAAATCCAACTCGCTAAAGTCCCCTCCGCACGCCATGGTGTTCGACGCGCGCTGGCGAATGATTCTGGCGATATCCCCCGTCATGCGCTTCGCCGGCGGTTGATGCAAAACCGCCATCAGATACATCTGGTGCAGCGATTCGCGGCTCTGCGCCAGTTTCTTCGCCGTCATGCTGTCCGCATGTTGATGCAGCATTTCCTGCATACGGTGCATTGATTCCGGGCCACGCGGCCGATTATCTTGTTTAGCCCCCTGGCGGGCTTCCACTTCAACCTGGCGCGCCTCGGCCTGCGCTTTCATCTCCTCAGCCTGGCGCTCCAGTCGTTCGACAAACTCCGGCAGTTCATCCAGCCTCGGCATCTCTGGCTGCGAAGTCTCCGCCAGTAGCTCGTTAACATCCCGCCCTTCAGCCTCAAGCCTGGCGCGGTGCTGTTCGCGTATTTTGCTTACCCGGTTTTGCATATTGTTTTGCATCGGGCTGTCAGTTTGTTGCATTTCGCTGTCAATCCAGGGACCGATCAGATCTTCCGGCAACAAATCTTTTTCACGGAAGGCAAACAGCGCGCCCTTCCCTTTATCCAGCCGCTGGGCCAGCACCTTGCGATAGTGATTGGCCGAGCGAGTGGTGCCGTTTTTCTCCAGCGCCGGCATCAGTTGCAGCACATCCGCCGCATCATCCTCGTTAATGCGGCAACTTCCCTGCCAGATCAGCATCATCTGTTCCCGATGCGGGAAGAACCAGACCGTGGTGGCACGCAGCGCAATCTCTTCAAATAGCGTCTCATCCCCGCGCTGACGATTGATAAAACAGCGCGCCCGCCACGGTGGCAGTTTGCCCGACTGTAGCGGTTTTTCCGGATGCATATTCCAAATGCGCCACTCGGCTTCAGGCGGCAGTTCATCTTGTTCCGGCCACCATTGATCCGGGCTGGCGGCATTGAATACACGCCAGTCGGCGTCGCGGGCCAAGCCTGGAAAATCATTCTTCAGCCAGTTGGCATCATAGGCTTTGCCCATGCGCTTAAAACGACGCGGCCAGGTCATGTCCAGCGGCCCAAAACTTACCGGCTCGGGCTGCTGCCGCTGTGAGGTCATACGCTGATGTAGCGGTTCGATATTCGGCAAGCGACGATAAGCCACGCCGTTGTGCTGCTCTTCCACGGCGCCAATACCATGAGGGTTCTCTTCGTATCCTGCACCGCCAAAAGCACGGCTCCAGTCGAGGCGCATCGACTCAAAATTGCGTGGCGGGGTCGGCTGCGAACCAGACCAGAAACGATCGCCAAAAGCCAACAGGGTCTTGCTGAGGCTCCCCACATCAATACGCACTGCGCAACTGCTTTTTTCCTTCTGATGATGGGTATAAACATTACCCGTCGCCAGAAATTCAGCCCGGACTTTCGGTATGGCCACATCGATAACGCCACCGCTGGTTTGCAGTTCTTCCGCCGCCAGTTGCCATAATTCCACTTCCGGACGCAACTGGGGCATTGCGCCCATATCCAGCAGTGCCAGCACAGAAACGCCGAGATAATTTTTACCCTGCTGGCGGAAAGGTCGATTTAATACGCTCAGACGCAGCGGCTTAATAATCTTCATATAATGCGCCTTTAGGCAGCCAGTTAATGAACGCGATTAAAAAAGGGGATAATACATCTGCCTAGTTTTCTATCTCATTAACCGAATGAGTGCAAGATGGGTGTTAGAAGTGTTGACTCCCCAATGTCGGTGAATAAAAGGCAGCTGCTACGCCAGGCCAAGCGCCAACGGGGCTAACGCTTTCTGGTCGGTTAGCCCTTGTCTCACATTGCAGAGACTGAAAACCCACAATTAAGATTATTCCTAATTAACGGTGTTAATATGATATTTTTTTGCATTAACCCAAAGTAGCTTCTATTACTAATAAGCGTCATTCCCTTATATTATCAATATAAGGTGGTGCTCCATGGATATTGATATAGATTTTAAACTGGAAGACTGGAGGAAAAGAAAAGGATTGAATCACACCTCGTTAAGGCCCTGATTGATCAAGCCACACAGGTTGTTTTGAAATACGGCGAGCTGAATTGAGCCGTCGGTGTTATCCCCGCATTAAAACAACCCAGTAGCCTCAACCTCCTCTGCTCCCACCCTCTGACAAACCGCCGCTAAGACCCTCCACTCTGTCGACCGACGATCGACAATGCACAGTAGCAAATTTCAACGCAGATTCATCAGAAGGCTGAAGATAGCGGCTCCCCTTTGGCAAGTTGACTTGCTCTACCGGTGGAGCCTGAAAGGCTAATGTATTTCTTGGATGAGGCCCTGGTGAGGCACAATAGGAATAGATTGACTGAGCAAGGCAAACCGCTATTTATTACCGCGTATTACGCTATTTTCTAGCCTTGTCACAGTTAATATAAACCCTTGGCTCCCTGACGGGAACGGGTGAAAAACACCCTTGTAATACATTACGAAAAGTGATAGTTAAACCCGTTGACAAGCCTTAATTTGGTTGCCATAAAACATTATTATCAAAGGGAATTATATCACATCTATGAAAATCAATATTACCGACCAGCCAAATCCGCAGGATGAAAAGTTCGTTATCGACAGCCTTTGGGCTCATAATGAAAAAACCGAACACGTTGATATCCACCCCTTGTTCCTGACCGTGACCGATGATGAAGGTAAAATCGTTGCCGGACTGGTGGCCAGAACCTGGTGGGGCGGGCTTGAAGTGCAATATCTTTGGGTCAGCGGCCAGCATCGTAAAAGCGGCTATGGCCGTCAACTGATGCTCCAGGCAGAAGAAGAAGCCAAGAAGCGCGGTTGCCACATGGCCTATGTCGATACCTTCGATTTCCAGGCCCGCGGCTTTTACGAAAAATTGGGCTATCAGTTGTACGGCAACCTAGATGGCTATGCCAAGAAGCATACGCGCCACTACCTGGCAAAAGAGATTTAATCCGGTTGTCATCGGAGAGGTCAGAATGGATTCGCCCGATAAAAATAATGAATTTTATTTGAAAGGTCTGATTGCCATGATGGAGCACTTAAGTGAGCCATGGGGCATTAAGGATCTGGCATCCCGTCATATTTACATGAACCATGCCGCCTACCTCTATACCAATACGCCGCTTGATTTTGATGTAGCCGGTAAGCTGGACGGCGAGTTTCCCGCCGACTGGGCCGAATGCGCGGCTGATTTTGTCGAACATGACAAAATGACAGAGGTCTCGCGGGAACGGGTTGCAGTAATAGAAACGCATTATTGGTACGGAAAAGACAGTCTGGCCCCGTTTATCAGCGAAAAACTGCCGATCTACAACGATAAAAAAGAAGTGGTTGGGGTGATGTGGAACGCCAAACCGCTCAACACCTTATCTCCGCTGAAATTTATCAATCAACAAAAACCCAGCGTTCTGACCACAGAAACCAATAGCACGATTTTCACCCGAGCCGAACTTGACGTAATATTTTTAATGTTGCAACGGCTGTCGGTAAAAGAGATCGCCAAAATATACAACATCAGCAATAAAACCATAGAAAATAGAATATATAACATCTATCAAAAATCTGACGTCCATACACAGCAGCAGTTTGAAGAATTTTGCAAATATGCGCATCTGGACAATTACATTCCCGATCGTCTGATAGCTAAAGGCATCCAGTTTATTTAACAGCAAGGAATATCTCACCGTGATCAAAATTGAAGACTATCCGTTAACCCGGGTACCTCAGGATAAAAGAGTCTCGTTTTTAAGCGTGGCCATTGTGCATATGGGCATGCTGACCGCGCTGGATCAGTTTATGCTCGGCGCCGTATTGGGCCACTCAATGACGCTGTTCGATGCCTTTACCGCCATTTTCGTCGGCAGCCTGATCTTTGGCGTAGTGACCTATGGCCTCGGGCTGGCAGGGATGCGCGAAGGGATCTCCGGCAGCCTGCTGGCCCGCTGGTGCGGTTTTGGCCGGCTGGGTTCGGTGCTGATCGGCGTGGTGGTGGCCGTCAGCCTGCTGGGCTGGTTTGGCATACAGAACGCCATTTTCGCCAAGTCACTGGATTTCGCGCTGGGCAATAAGCTGGGCTTTGGTCTGGCGGCCGGCATGTCCGGTACCCTGCTGACCATACTGGTGGCCTTTGGCTTCAAGGCATTGCGTATCGCCGCCCGAATTGCGGTACCGATGTTTATTATGCTGGTAGCCTATATCTCTTACATCACCCTCACCGGCCATAATCTGCCGGAAATTATTCAATTAATGCCGCCAGGTGAGCCACTGTCGATCAGTGCCGGCATCACCATCGTGGTCGGTGGTGCCATCGTGGCCAGCCTGATGACCCCCGATCTGACGCGTTACTCTAAAAACGGCAAGCACGTGTTTGGCGTGACCCTGCTCACCATTGTCGCCGGGGAGTTCGTGGTTAACGGTCTGGCGCTGCTGATCGCCAAAACGCTCGGCACGGCGGACGTCGTGACCATCATGTCGCAGGTCGCCGGGGGCGCAGGCCTGCTGGTGGTGGTGTTCTCCACCTTAAGGGTCAATGACCTCAACCTGTACTCATCTTCCCTGGGCATCGTCAACGCGGTTGAGGGCATGACCGGTAAAAGGCTGAAATATACCGCCACCACGCTGGTGATTGGCGTGTTGGGCACCACGCTTTCGGTGCTGGGGATCCTGGACAGGTTCGTCGACTTCCTGACGGTACTGGGCGTGGTGTTCCCACCGATTATCGGCGTGATGCTGGTGGATTATTACTTGCTGCGCACTCACCGTAAAATTCTCGATGACAGTCGCCGGGAAGGCAAACTGCCCGGCCAGACGCCGACCATTGGTTGGACAGCGATCGTCGCCAGCATTGCCGGCAGCATCGTCGGGTTAGTGACCGAATGGGGCGTGCCGACCATCAACTCATTACTGGCCGCCAGCCTGCTGTATTGGGTATTCAAGTTGGCGCTGAATCGTTCGCAGAAACCGGCCCCGGCGCAAGGCTGAGCCGATCGCTAGCGGCAAAATGTCATCGCCATTCTCCAGCAACTGGGGAGTGGCAAAACAATAAACTGGGGATCTGACGCAATGAAAACTGTGGTTTTAAAACTGAAGACGTAATTGGAATTCCCTGGTGTCGATAGCTAAAACATCCTTTAATACCCAGAGAATGGAAACGCCTCCCTCCCTAGGCTTTTATTATAGAAGTTGTTGGACAATCTCTAGTTAATTATTTTGACCGTCAAGAAACACTTCAGTATGAATGAACAGTAGCTCACAAAAAGCAGCGTGGTCAACACAAAAGTAGACACAAAATTCACTTTTGTGTTCACTTTAATGAGCTCTCCGTCTAAGCAATTGATTTTTATTTAATTAATTTCACTCCACTTTAGGCTCTATCGGGTGAAAGCATTATTGGATGTGATACCAGGCAATTGAACATACGTTTTCAACGATTAATCAGCCGGTTACCGCCCCACTTCCGGTGGCAGTTCTGGACAATGTCAGCGCGTGCGATATAGTAAAGCCGGCCAGAATATTGTAAGGAATGCTTATGAAGACCACTAACGCCCAGCGCAAAAGCAACATCATTAAGAATATTGAATATCTGATGCGTACCCGCGGCGAAACCAAGGCGTCCTTCTCTAACCGTACTGGCCTGACACGCACCACTATCTACAAGATCCTCGATGGAAAGGTCAACAACGTGCAGCAAGCCACGGTTAACCGGATTTCAGATTTCTTTGGCGTTTCCTGCGAAGAGATCGAAGACTATGATCTGGAAAAGCTGGAGCTGCTCAATGAAACCCTGTCCACCGAAGGCAATAAAAACCCTTCCGCAATTCCTGTTATTCCGCAGTCGCGTTATTTAGCGGTTGCCGGCAAGAAGATTGGCCAACTGGTCACAGAGTTCCCTTTGACTTATTTCTTCGGCGATGAGTCAAATATGGTAGCAATGCGCATAGAGACCGAAATAAAAGGTTCATTTATCCCAGGCGAGGTCATTATTATAAAACGCCCGCCGGTATTAGTTTGCGATTCGCCTTTATTGTATCACTCGGGAAAATACGGCTTCTTTGTGGTTAATGACAAAGAAGAAAATAGCATGGAGAAAAATCATCAGGATACCGTGCAATTCCTGGGTTATATCATTGGAGAAAGGCTATAAATGGAACCGAATCAAAAGTTCAAGCTATTGGGCTTTACCCGGCATGGCACTCTGGCTGCCAATGTCATGGTATTAGCCACCGGCAAAACCATTACCATGGGGCTCAATGAGTTGGCCGACAGCGACATATCGGAAGATTTGAGCCGACATGAGCTACAGGCGCTGTATCGCAAAATCTACGGTAACAACCAGCAGCAAACCGCCTATGAGCTCAGCGATCGCCATGAAAGATCCTGGTACGCCTATCTGATCATTACCGTGGCACTCAGCGTGATTTATATCTTCTCAACCCTGTGCGGCGTCAAGCCGATTGAAATTGCAGCGTTGAACATCATTACTCCCCCGGCGATATTTATTTATCCCCTGACCTTTATCCTAGTGGATATTCTGAACGAATTTTATGGACTGCGGCTGGCCAGGCGCACGATTATCATCTCGTTTATGGCCAACCTGATTTTTGTGCTGGGCGTTTGGGCAACCACGTTGGTACCGAGCATTCCACAGTGGGAGTTCAGCAAGACTTATGACGGTATCGTCCACAGCATCATGGCGGTGCTGGTGGCCTCATCTGCCGCCTATTTAATCTCCGAGAACGTCAACTCTTACCTGCTGTGCAAAATCAAAGAGCTGACCAACTCCCGCTACCTGTTTGTGCGCGTGATCACCAGCACCGTGGTCGCCTCGGCCATCGACAGCGTGGTGTTTTGCACGCTGGCGTTCTACAACGTTCTGAGCTGGGATATCATCAAGACCATGATCCTGTCACAATTCTTGATCAAGGTGGTCTACGCCCTGGTGGGTGTCGGGCCGATTTACGCCGCTCGCAACCTGTTTAACCGCTATATCAATACCGATCATGCAAGGAGCAATGAATATGCATATCAAAAAACAAGATAAAATCACCCATCTTGGCACCAACTCCGATTACCCGGAACAGTATGCTCCCGAATTGCTCGAAGCCCTGCCGCGCGCACGCGGTCGCGATTTGATCGGCGTGGATGAACAGCAGCTGCCGTTCCACGGTTTTGACCTGTGGACCGCCTTCGAACTTTCCTGGCTCAACGCCAAAGGCAAGCCGGTAGTGGGCATTGGTGAATTTACCCTGCCCCATTCTTCCACCAATCTTATCGAGTCCAAATCATTCAAGCTGTATCTCAACAGTTTTAACCAGACGCGCTTCAACAGCGTGGAACAGGTCAGTGCCGCGATGCAAAAAGATCTGTCGCAGGCCGCCAATGGTCAGGTTGGGGTGAAGCTGTATCCGGGGTTAGACGGTTATTCGGCACAGATAGACGCCCTGCCGGGCATCAATATCGACGATCTGGATATCACCGTGGATGACTTTGATTTCAAACCTGAATATCTGATTGGTGCCACCAGCGAACAGGCGAAAATGGTGACGGAGACGCTGTCCTCAAACTTGCTGAAATCCAACTGTCTGGTGACCAATCAGCCGGACTGGGGCAGCGTGGTGATCCACTATCAGGGCCGTAAAATCGATCGCGAGCGCCTGCTGCGCTATCTTATCTCCTTCCGCCAGCATAACGAGTTCCACGAGCAATGTGTCGAGCGTATTTTCAACGACATCAAACAAAGCTGCCAACCGGAGAAACTCAGCGTGTTCGCCCGCTATACGCGCCGCGGCGGTCTGGACATCAACCCGTTCCGCAGCGATTTCGAAACGGCGCCGACCCTGGGCCGTTTGATCAGGCAATAAGCGTTCGTCTTGTCTTGCCCCCGCCCGGGGGCATTATTTTCCCCGTCATCTTTTTGTTATTTTTCGCCATTACCGTCGTTAACAACTATCTTCAAAACAACCCTCAGGGAGATTAACGACGCATGCCTGATTTTTCGCGCAGAGAAATACTGCGGGCTGCCGCCATCGGATCGGCTTTTTCACTGTTACCCGCCTCGATCCGCAAAGCGCTGGCAATCCCCGCCAATAACCGCACCGGCACGATTAACGATGTCGAACATGTGGTGATCCTGATGCAGGAAAACCGCTCCTTCGACCATTACTTCGGCACCCTGCCCGGCGTGCGCGGCTTTAGCGATCGCATCACCATTCCCTTGCCCGGCGACCGTCACGTGTGGCAGCAGCAGGGGGAAGATCGTCTGGTGTTGCCCTACCATCTGGACAGCAAACGCGGCAATGCCCAACGGGTTAGCGGCACGCCGCATTCATGGGTAGATGAGCAATCAGCCTGGGACAGCGGCCGTATGAGCGCCTGGCCGACCTATAAAACACCCACCTCGATGGGTTATTACCGCCAGCACGAGTTGCCGTTCCAGTTTGCGCTGGCCGAAACCTTCACCCTGTGTGACGCCTATCATTGCTCGATCCACGCCGGGACCAATACCAACCGCCTGTTTCACTGGACAGGGACCAACGGCCCGACAGCGGCCGAGGTCGCGGTGGTGGTCAATGAGTGGGACAGCCCCGGCCCGGTAAACGTCGGCTACCAGTGGCATACCTATCCGGAGCGGCTGGAAGCCAGTGGCGTAACCTGGAAGGTCTATCAATTCTTGCCGGATAACTTCACCGATAACCCGCTGGCGGGTTTCCGCCAGTATCGCGCCGCCAGCGTTAAGGTTGGCAACCCGGCGCAACCGCCGAAGGATTTCACCGCCTTTGTGCCTTACCGCGATGAACTGAACGCCGACGCGCCGCTGTATAAGGGCAATGGCAATACGCTGCCGGCAGCCAACGGTAACGACCTGGACGCGATGCTGGCCGGCTTTCGTAACGACGTTCAGCAGGGCAAGTTGCCGCAGGTGAGCTGGATTATCGCCCCGGCGGCCTACTCGGAACACCCCGGGCCTTCCAGCCCGGTGCAGGGCGGCTGGTTTACCCAGGAAATCCTCAATGCGCTGACGGATAACCCAGAGGTGTGGAGCAAGAGCGTGCTGCTGGTCAATTACGACGAAAACGACGGTTTCTTCGACCATATGCCTTCGCCCTCGGCGCCGTCACTGCGCGAAGACGGCAGTTTCGCCGGCAAATCGACGGTGCCGTTCGACAGCGAAATCTTCCAACATGTGGCCCCACCCGGTTCTCAGGAGCAACCCCCACCGGACGGCCGCATTTACGGCCCTGGTCCGCGGGTACCGATGTTGGTGTTATCGCCCTGGAGCCGTGGCGGCTGGGTCAATTCACAGGTATTCGACCACACCTCAGTACTGCAATTTTTGGAGAAACGCTTCCAGGTGCATGAACCGAACATCAGCGCCTGGCGCCGTGCGGTCTGCGGTGACCTCACTTCGGCCTTCAACTTCGTCGACCCTAATGAGGAAACCTTGCCCCGCCTGCCCACCACCAGCCGCCACGCCGCCGATAACCTGCGCCAGCGACAGGAACAGTTACCGCAGGTGCCCTTGCCGCCGGTAGACAGGCAACAGTTACCGCATCAGTCGCGACTGGCGCGCCCATCGCGTGCGCTGCCTTACCAGTTGCACGTTGAGGCCAGCAGCAACCCCGAGCAAAAAATGCTGACGCTCAACCTGTACAACACTGGCGAACAGGGTGCGGTCTTTCATGTGTACGACCTGCTGAGTCTGGAGCAGATCCCACGGCGCTATACCGTCGAGGCCGGTAAAGCAGTCAGTGATAACTGGCTAACGGCGGATCGCTACCACCTGTGGTTGCTAGGCCCCAACGGTTTCCATCGTGAGCTGGGTGGCAGCGTTCTGCAGCCGCAGCCGGAAGTACAACTCACCCCGAAGGGCGACCATTTATCGCTAACGCTAACCAACGCGGGCAGCCAGGCAACAACGGTGACCATCGCCCGCTGTCCCTATACGCAACAAGGCCCCTGGCAAATTGAACTGCTGGCAGGTGGCCGTCATCAGCAGGCCTTTGCTACCCAGGCCAGCGGTGGCTGGTACGATCTTTCATTGCAGGATACACACGGCTGGCAACGCCGACTGGCAGGTCGGCTGGAGAACGGTGACCACAGCGTCAGCGATCCGTTAATGGGCAAAGCCTGAGATAGCCGCGCAGGCTGTTCAAAGGGGGAATACCCTGTGAGAGGCATCCTTTTACCGGCAGTACAAGCGGAAAAAACGCGCCAGGTGTGCGCCCATCCGCGTCAGCGTGGTGTCTTTACGCTGGATCAGATAAAACGTCGCCTTTGGCAGGCTTTCCTCCAACGCCAGCGGCACCAGATGTTTACCCAATATCGGGTCGGAAATCACGTCCACCGGCAGAATGCTGACAAATTCGCTTGACGCCACCAGGCTGGTGCCGGAAGCGGCCCCGCTGCGCGATCCGAAAAGCGGCTCGGTGATCCCATCGCCGTTTATTAAAGGTATTGTGCCGATCATCATCCTGTTCTTTTTCACCGTCGGCATTACCTATGGTGTGGTCATCAAACAGATCAAGCGGCCGGACGATATTCCCAACCACCTGATAGAGCCGATGAAAAGCATGGCCGGCTTTATCGTGATGGTGTTCCCGCTGTCGCAGTTCGTGGCGTTCTTTAACTGGAGCAATATGGGCAAGTTTATGGCCATCGGCCTGACCGATATGCTGGAGGCCGCAGGTATGAGCGGTGCCCCGGCATTTCTTGGGTTGATGTTCCTCTCTGCCTTCCTGTGCATGTTTATCGCCAGCGGCTCGGCCATCTGGTCGATTCTGGCACCGATGTCGCCCTTCCAGCCACTGTTCCTCGGTTTCCTGCAGCGTTACCGCAAAGATGCCCAGCTCGGCACCTATTACGTGCTTATCCTGCCCTATCCGTTGGTGTTCTTTGCCGTGTGGATTTTGCTGCTGCTGGCCTGGTACGCGCTCGGCCTGCCGATTGGCCCGGGGGTCTATCCGAAGATGGGGTAACCCGGCTGACCCCGCCTTGAACAACATCAGGGCGGGCATTCCCTCCTGCGTTTTAGCTCGCTGCGCTACTCTTTACACCCACCCTTTCGCCACACGAAATATTATTTTATTGCATTGCTAAACCGGTTCTTCTATTTTAGCTCACCATCAGACACCGATGAACACGGGGATCGAACATGGTTAATCGCGTATGGGTGCTGGGTGATGCAGTCGTCGACCTGGTACCTGAAAATTCAAACAGTTACCTTAAATGCCCCGGTGGCGCTCCGGCCAATGTGGCGGTCGGTATCGCCCGCCTGGGCGGCAACAGTGCCTTTATCGGCCGGGTGGGTCAGGATAGTTTCGGCGCTTTCCTGCAGCAGGTATTGAGCGAAGAACGGGTGGACGTCGGCCATATGTCACTGGACCCAGACCACCACACTTCTACTGTGGTGGTGGATCTTGATCTGATGGGTGAACGCTCCTTCACCTTTATGGTCAGCCCGAGCGCCGATCTGTTCCTGCAACCCGAGGATCTGCCTGATTTCAAAGCAGATGAATGGCTGCACGTCTGCTCTATCACGCTGTCGCAGGAACCCAGCCGCAGCACCACCTTCACCGCGATGGAGAACATCAGGGCGGCTGGCGGCTGGGTCAGCTTTGACCCAAACATTCGCGAAGACGTTTGGCGCCAGCCGGAAGCGCTGCGCCCCTGCTTGCAAAAGGCGTTATTGCTGGCTGACGTGGTGAAGATCTCGCTGGAAGAGCTGAGTTTTATCAGCAATATCGGTGAGTTGGAGAGCGGTATCGACTGGATGATGCAGCGTTACCCACTGCGTTTGTTGCTGGTGACGCTGGGCAGCGACGGCGTCTGCGTGCATGACGGCAAACAGATCCGCCACTTCCGCGCCCCTTCAATCACCCCGGTCGATACCACCGGTGCAGGTGACGCCTTTGTCGCCGGTCTGCTGGCCGCACTGGCACACCTGGGCGCTTTACCGCAGGAAGAGCAATGGCCGGCAGTGATCGCCCAGGCCCAGGCCTGCGGGGCGCTGGCTACCACCGCCAAAGGCGCGATGACCGCCCTGCCGCATGCCGACGAGTTGCAGGACTTCCTGCGTCGCTAACCCGATGGCGGTGAGTCTGCCCCAATGCCACCGGGCATTGGGTGCCTCCCCTACTTTCATCTCCGGTATGTAATTTGCGGACTCGATCACAATAGCTGAATCGGGTTAGCAAACTTGATTGCCAGTCGTCTTTCAACTCTCTATCTTTCCTCTTGGAAAACCGGTTTAGCAATTTAGCAAAAAATAATAACAACTTTCCCGGATGATAGAACATCATGAAAAAACTAGGCTATCTGGCAGTCACTACAGGGCTTCTCATCTCTACCTCTGCGGCAGCAACTGGCACCAATACCAGTATCGAAGCCCGTCTGAATGCGCTGGAACAACGGCTGCAACAGGCCGAACAGCGAGCGGTTCAGGCGGAAACGCGTGCTACGGCGGCGGAACGCAAGGTACAACAGTTGGAATTACGCACCGCCAACACCGAGCAGCAAACCCAACAGGTTGTTCAGCGCACCGCGACGCTGGAAACCCACGCCGCACCGGCCTCCAAGCTGCAACTCACTGGCTTAACCGACCTGAAACTATACGGCGACGTCGAGTTCAACCTGGACGGCGCCAGCCGCAGCGGCCAGCTCACCTCGCTGAAAAGCAGCGACAACAAGGACTGGAAGCCGGGCAATAAAGAACGTTGGGATATCAACGGCCGCATTTTGGTCGGTGTAGACGGCTACCGACGCAACCCGGACGGCAACTTCTCCGGTTTCAGCGTGCAGCCGCTGGCCGACATGACCGGTAAAATGAACCTCGACGATGCCGCCTTCTTCTTCGGTAATGAAAAGAACTGGCAGACCAAGATTGGCCGTTTTGAAGCCTACGACATGTTCCCGCTCAATCAGGACACCTTCATCCAGTATTCCGGCAATACCGCCAACGATCTGTATGCCGACGGTTTTGGCTATATCTACATGATGAAAGAAGGCCGTGGGCGTAGCAGCAGCGGCGGCAACCTGATGCTGAGCAAGTACGCCGGTAACTTCTACTTCGAACTCAATACGCTGGTGGAAGACGGTACCTCACTGTTCCAGGATCAGGCCTACCACGGCAACAGCCTGGATAATAAGAGAAATGTCGCCTATCTGCGGCCGGTGATCGCCTGGAAAAAAGACCAGCTCAGCGTGGCGGTGGCGATGGAAAGCAACGTGGTCAACAATGCCTATGGCTATCACGACAGCCAGGGGCAATTCGTCGACCAGTCCAAACGTAACGGCTACGGCATGACCCTCAGTTGGAACAACACCGCCGCCAATCCGGACAACGGCGTGGTCGCCAACCTGAGCACCGCCTACCTGGACGCCTCCGGCGAGCAGGACCTGACCGCCGGCATCAACGTACTGTGGCGTCGCTTTGAAGTGGGTTATATCTATGCCCACAACAACATCAAAGAGTTCAATACCGCCGGTATGAGTACCGACATCAGCAACCCACTCAGCGAGCCGGGCAAATATGACATTCATACCATTCATACCTCGTACCAAATACCAAACATCATGAATATGAAGAACTTTAACCTGTATCTCGGGGCCTACGTCTCGATGCTGGAGGCCAATGCAGATAACAAAATTGCCAACGCCAACAACGATCAGCGCTACGGCGTGCGTGCCCGGTTCAAGTACTTCTTCTGACGCTGATGAGCTGATTTCCGCCGCAAAACACTGCGGCGGCATTTTTATTTATTAAGGGAGTGAACATGGACATTACCGCAACCGCTAACGCGCTATTGCCGCTGCTCGGCGGCAAAGACAACATTGCCAGCGCCGCCCACTGTGCCACGCGCCTGCGCCTGGTACTGCTCGATGACAGCAAGGTGAACAAAGTAGCCATCGGCAAACTGGAGGGGGTGAAAGGCTGCTTTAGCAATGCCGGGCAAATCCAGGTGATTTTCGGTACCGGGCTGGTCAACAAGGTACACGCGGAGTTTATCAAGGCGGCTGGCGTCAGCGAATCCAGCAAGTCTGAGGCCGCCGACATTGCGGCGAAAAAACTCAACCCACTGCAGCGTATTGCTCGCCTGCTGTCGAATATCTTTGTGCCGATCATCCCGGCTATCGTCGCCTCCGGCCTGTTGATGGGCCTGCTCGGCATGGTAAAAACCTACGGCTGGGTCGATGCTGGCAGCGCCGTATTTGTGATGCTGGATATGTTCAGTTCGGCGGCATTTATTATTTTACCGATCCTGATCGGCTTCACCGCCGCGCGTGAATTTGGTGGTAACCCCTATCTGGGCGCTACGCTCGGCGGCATTCTGACCCATCCGGCGCTGACCAATGCCTGGGGCGTCGCCAGCGGTTTTCACACCATGGATTTCTTTGGGTTGCAGATTGCCATGATCGGCTATCAGGGCACGGTGTTCCCGGTGCTGCTGACGGTGTGGTTTATGAGCACGCTGGAAAAACAGCTGCGCAGAGCGATCCCCAACTCGCTGGATCTGATCCTGACACCGTTCCTGACGGTGGTGATCTCCGGCTTCGTCGCCATGCTGTTTATCGGCCCGGCCGGTCGCGCGCTGGGTGATGGCATCTCCCTGGTGCTCAGCACGCTGATCGCCCACGCCGGTTGGTCTGCCGGCCTGCTGTTCGGTGGCCTGTATTCCGCCATCGTCATCACTGGCATTCACCATAGCTTCCATGCCGTCGAAGCCGGGCTGCTCGGCAACCCGAACATCGGCGTTAACTTCCTGCTGCCGATCTGGTCGATGGCCAATATCGCTCAGGGCGGCGCCTGTCTGGCGGTCTATTTCAAAACCCGCGACGCCAAGATCAAAGCCATTGCGGTGCCTTCGGCCTTTTCCGCCATGCTCGGCATTACCGAGGCGGCGCTGTTCGGCATTAACCTGCGCTTTGTGAAACCCTTCCTGGCGGCGCTGGCAGGCGGTGCGCTCGGCGGGGCCTGGGTAGTGGCCAATCACGTCGGCATGAACGCGGTCGGTCTGACGGCGATCCCGGGGCTGGCCATTGTGCAGGCCAGTTCGCTGGTCAGCTATATTATTGGTCTGGTGATCGCCTTCGGCAGCGCCTTTATTATCTCGTTGCTGCTGAAATACAAAACGGACAGCGAATAATGGAAGAACTGAATTTAATGAAGCAGGCCGCACAGGCGTTGATGAGCGGCATACCACAGGCGCTGCGCGATCCGCACCGGCCGGCGTGGCACCTGGCGCCCAGCGTTGGGCTGCTCAACGATCCCAATGGTTTTATTCAGCATAACGGCGTCTTCCACCTGTTCTATCAATGGAACCCGCTGGGTTGCGATCACCACAACAAGTGTTGGGGGCACTGGCAGTCGACGGATCTGGTCAACTGGCAGCATCAGCCGGTGGCACTGGTGCCGGGAGCCTGCTACGACAGCCACGGCTGTTATTCCGGATCGGCAGTGGTGGCCGAGGGCAAAATCACGCTGGCGTATACCGGCAACGTCAAATACCCCGATGGCTCCCGCACCGCTTATCAGTGCCTGGCTCAAGAAAATGCTCAAGGTGGTTATGACAAACTCGGCCCGGTATTACCGCTGCCGACGGGCTATAGCGGCCACGTGCGCGATCCCAAAGTCTGGCGTCATCAGGAAGACTGGTACATGGTGCTCGGCGCTCGTGACCTGCAAGACTGCGGCAAAGTGCTGCTGCTGCGCTCCGCCGATCTGCGCAACTGGCAGTGGCTGGGGGAAATTGCCGGTTCACAGCTGAACGGCATCGGTGACTTCGGCTATATGTGGGAATGCCCGGACCTGTTCACGCTGGACGACACCGAGGTACTGATCTGCTGCCCACAGGGGCTGGCGGCACAGGCCGAGCGTTATCTCAACGTTTATCAGGCGGGCTATCTGACCGGCAAGCTGGATTATCGGCAGGCCAGGTTCGAACATGGGGCCTTTAACGAACTGGATCTCGGGTTTGAATTCTATGCGCCGCAAACCACCCAGGCCGAAGACGGCCGCCGGTTGCTGGTCGGCTGGATGGGCGTGCCGGAACAGGACGAGGATTATCACCCGACGCTGCAGTACGGCTGGATCCACATCATGACCTGCCCACGTGAACTGTCGCTGCATCACGGCAAGCTTTACCAACAACCGGCGCGCGAACTGCAACAATTGCGTGGTAAAAGCCGGCAATGGCAGGGGATCGCCGACGAAGCGCCATGTTGGCCAGTCGGCAGCGCGGAACTGCTGCTGACGCCAGAAGGGGCATTCAGCGCCGACTTTGACGGGGCGATGACGCTGCTGTGGGACGGCACCCTGCTGCGACTGACGCGTAATAATCTGCGTAACGGGCAGCCGGAACATCGCTACTGGCACGGCAACCTGAGCCAACTTCAGATCCTGTTTGACCGCTCCAGCGTGGAGATTTTTATCAACCACGGCGAGGCGGTGATGAGCGCACGCTACTTCCCCGGCCCACAACCGCAACTGCAGCTGGGCGGTGAAACCCCACTGGCGCTCGAGTACTGGTCGCTGACGCCATGCATGCTAGAATGACGCATCCTTCCATGAATTCAGATGCCGTCAGTGAAAAAAAATAAACGCATTACCATCAGTGATATTGCCGCACTGGCCGGCGTGTCAAAATCGACCGCCAGCCTGGTGCTTAACGGTCGCAGCAAGGAATATCGGGTGTCTGACGACACCCGCGATCGTATCCTGGCACTGGCCGGCGAGCACCACTACCAGCCCAGCTTCCACGCCCGTTCACTGCGATCCTCCCGCAGCCATACCCTGGGGCTGGTGGTGCCGGAAATGACCAACTACGGTTTTGCGGTGATTTCACGCGAGCTGGAAACTCTGTGCCGCGAGGCCGGTTTGCAGTTGCTGATCGCCTGTACCGATGAGAACCCGGCGCAGGAAATGATGGCGGTGAACAGTCTGGTACAACGCCAGGTCGACGGCCTGATTGTCGCCTCCAGCCAGCTTAACGATGCGGAATACCAAAAAATTAACGCCGGTCTGCCGGTGGTGCAGATGGACCGGCTGATCATCGGCTCCGACCTGCCGCTGGTGATCACCGACTCGCTAACCTCGACCGCCACGCTGGTGGAAAACGTCGCGCGTCAGCATCCGGACGAATTCTATTTCCTTGGTGGCCAACCCCGCATTTCACCCACACGCGATCGTCTGGCCGGTTTCCAACTCGGTCTGGAACGTGCCGGGGTGGTGTGTAAACCGGAGTGGATCATCAACGGTAATTATCACCCCAGTTCCGGTTACGAAATGTTCGCCCAACTCTGCGCGCAACTTGGTCGTCCGCCCAAGGCGCTGTTTACCGCCGCCTGCGGCCTGCTGGAAGGGGTTCTTCGTTATCTGAATCAGCACCAGTTGATGGAAAGCGATCTCCATCTGTGCAGCTTTGACGATCACTACCTGTTCGATGGCCTGACGTTGAAAATCGATACCGTGGCGCAGGACTGTCGCGCCCTGGCCCAACACAGTTTCGACATGGTTAGTGCGCTGATTGACGAGCGGCCATTAGAGCAAAACGCGCTCTACCTGCCGGGCAGCATCCACTGGCGCCACGCCGGTTCGAAGGCATTGCACGGCCAGCCTTAGGTTTTTCCTCTTCCAGGTTAAGGAGCTCATAGTGAGCCGTGAGATTAATAAAGATACCCAACTCTGTATGTCGCTGGCCGGTCGCCCAGGTAACTTTGGCACCCGTTTCCACAACTATCTGTATCAGGAGCTGGATCTCAACTTTATCTACAAGGCCTTCACCACCCAGGATATTCAGGCGGCGGTGGGTGGCGTGCGGGCGCTGGGCATTCGCGGCTGCGCGGTATCGATGCCGTTCAAAGAGAGCTGCATTCCTTTCCTCGACCAGTTGGATGCTTCCGCCACCGCGATTGAATCGGTCAATACTATCGTCAATGACCAGGGCTTCCTATGGGCTTACAACACCGATTATATCGCCATCGCCAAGCTGCTGGCGCAGTATCAGATCCCAACGGAAACGTCCTTCGCCCTGCGCGGCAGCGGCGGTATGGCGAAAGCGGTCACCGCTGCGCTGCGTGATGCCGGTTTCAAAAATGGTCATATCATCGCCCGTAACCCGCAGGCCGGTCAGTCGCTGGCAAAGGCCTACGGCTATCAGTGGCAGGCAGAGGTCGGTGATTTAAGCGTAGATATGGTCATCAACGTGACGCCCATCGGCATGGCTGGGGGAACAGAAGCCGAGCAGTTGGCCTTTGCACCCGCGACTATTGCTGCGGCGAAAATTGTATTTGACGTGGTGGCACTGCCGGCGGAAACCCCGCTGATCCGCAAAGCGCGTGAGCAAGGCAAACGGGTGATTACCGGTGCAGAAGTGATTGCGCTGCAAGCGCTGGAACAGTTTGTGCTCTATACCGGCGTGCGCCCGACCGATGAGCAGATCGCCCGCGCGGCGGCCCATGCTCGCGGCTGAATCTTTTCAAACTTCAAAAATAAAAAAGGGCGCCCGAGCGCCCCAGACTGATGACAAACCTCATTCCTGCCCAGAGCGAGTAGAGGTCGATAAAGAAAAATCAGGAAAATCAATTTATTGATTTTCGGCCGATCACCACAAAGCAGGAAAAACCACGCTTTTTCCTGCTTTGTCAGCAACCTAAGGGCGCCCGAGCGCCCCTCTTAACCTTGCTGATGTCAGCCCGCTACTTGGCGGCGCCTTCCATCCCCACCAGCCCCACCTTCAGGTAGCCGGCTTTACGCAGCGTATCCATCACGCTCATCAGCGTCTCGTAGTCCACGGTCTTGTCCGCCTGGAAGAAGATGGTGGTCTCTTTGTTCGCCTGAGTTCGCTGATCTAGCACCGACATCAGTTGATCGGCACTGACCACCTGTTCGCCAACGTAGAGCTGCTTATCCGCTTTCACCGACAAGAACACCGGTTTTTCCGGGCGCGGCTGCGGTTTGGCTGAGGAAGCCGGGAGATCGACACGGATATCTACCGTTGCCAGCGGCGCGGCCACCATAAAGATGATCAACAGCACCAGCATGACGTCGATAAACGGCGTCACGTTGATTTCATGCAATTCGCCGCTGTCGTCCAGATCTTCATTTAAGCGCATCGCCATAACTCACCCCACCCGCAATTGCTGTGAATGCTGTGAACGTTTGGCTTGTGCCGTGGCGGCCAGATCCAAGTCGCGACCCAGCAGCAGCAGCACCTGAGCAGCCACGTCGCCAACCTGAGCGCGATGACCGCTGATTACACGGGCAAAGATATTATAAATCACCACCGCCGGGATCGCGGCAACCAGCCCCAATGCGGTTGCCAGCAGCGCTTCAGCGATGCCGGGAGCAACCACGGCCAGGTTGGTGGTCTGCGAATGAGCGATGCCGATGAAGCTATTCATGATGCCCCAGACGGTGCCGAACAGACCGACAAACGGCGAGATGGCACCGATAGTCGCCAGGAAACCATTGCCACGCCCCATGTTACGGCTGTAGCCCGCAACGCGACGCTCCAGTCGGAAACCGGTACGTTCCTTGATACCGTTGTTGTCGTTAGACTCTGCCGACAGTTCCAGCTCGTTCTGCGCATCGCTGAGTAATACAGAACTGATGCTCTCGTCCGAGAAGTTCTGTGCCAGCTCGGAGGCTTCATCCAGCGAGCGGACGTTGGCCAACGCCAGCTGTTCGCGGCGCAGGCGGCGCTTGGCGCGGATCAGTTCACTGCCCTTGGAAAACAGGATGGTCCAGGTGACGATAGACGCCAACACCAAACCGATCATCACGATTTTCACCACGATGTCCGCATGCTGGTACATGCCCCATACGGACAAGTCCATACCGCGAGTTTCCGGCGGCTGGATGGTCGGTTGCGGATTCAGCGGGGTGATACTTTCAGGCACGGCTGCGGCAGGCGCAGAGGCCGGAGCAACGCTCTGGGTAACGGCCGGATTAGTCGCCGGTGCAGCCTGAGCGCTACCGGCCAGACCCACTACCAATACCATTGAAGCTAACAGACCACGGCCAAATGCCTGGCCCCATTGCGCCCGGCCCTGACCGAACGATCCTTGATTTAAATGCTTGCCAGCCGTTTTCACGCTGTGCCTCCACCCGTTACCGAACAAAATTGAAGAATAATTCAGCGTGCGATCATATCAAACCAATCAGGGATTGATAGTAGTTCTCATTATTATTTACCAAATAATCGGCAAAACGACGCCGCCCGAACGGGTAAATTGCCATTGCTTTTACATTTAGCAGTTAAAACGTCTGGATGGCTATCATGCATCATGCTAACTTAAGGGCTATCGCAAATACCCCGTGAAGACCAAGCCAAAGGTGGGCCAGCTCCTATGACGTCAAAAAACATCGAAACCACCCTGATCGGCGCAGGACGCAGCAAGCGCTACACCCAGGGCTCCGTCAATCCCGTCACCCAACGCGCTTCTTCACTGGTCTTTGATTCGGTGGCGGCCAAAAAGCACGCCACCGCCAAACGGGCACACGGCGAACTGTTTTATGGCCGGCGCGGCACCCTGACCCACTTCGCGTTACAGGATGCGATGGTTGAGCTGGAAGGCGGCGCAGGTTGTGTACTTTACCCTTGCGGCGCGGCGGCGGTTTCCAACGCCATTTTGTCCTTTGTCAGCGCCGGCGACCACCTGTTGATGACCGGCTCGGTGTATGAACCCACGCAGGATTTTTGTAGCCATATTCTGAGCCGCATGAACGTGGCAACCACTTATTTTGACCCGCTGATCGGTGCCGATATCGCCGGGCTTATTCAGCCCAATACCCGCGTGGTGTTTCTTGAATCCCCCGGCTCGATCACCATGGAAGTTCAGGATATCCCGGCCATGGTGCAGGCAATTCGCGCGGTGGCACCTGAAGTGGTGATCATGATCGACAATACCTGGGCGGCCGGTGTGCTGTTCAAGGCGCTGGACTTCGACATTGATATTTCGATTCAGGCCGGGACCAAATACATTATCGGCCACTCCGATTACATGCTCGGCACCGCCGTGGCAAACCAGCGCTGTTGGGATCAACTACGCGAATACTCTTATCTGATGGGCCAGATGGTAGACGCCGATACAGCCTATATGGCCAGCCGTGGCCTGCGCACGCTGGGCGTCCGCCTGAAGCAGCATCAGCAAGGCAGCATCGAAGTCGCCAACTGGCTGGCCAAACGGCCGGAGGTAGCGGTGGTCAATCACCCGGAGCTGCCCAGCTGCAAGGGCCACGAGTTTTACCGCCGTGATTTCAGCGGCTGCAACGGCCTGTTTTCTTTCGTGCTGAAACAGCGTCTGAGCGACGCGCAGTTGGCCGAGTATCTCGACAACTTCAACCACTTCAGCATGGCCTATTCCTGGGGCGGCTATGAGTCTCTGATCCTGGCTAACCAACCGGAGGAGCTGGAAGCCATCCGCCCGGCCGGCGGCATCGACTTCTCCGGCACCCTGGTGCGCCTGCATATCGGTCTGGAGAACGTGCAGGATCTGATTGACGACCTCGCCGCCGGATTCGAGCGTATCGCCAACACGCACTGACGCGCCACCTGTTGCAATGGCAACTTTATTCACCTTGTTTAATGTGTGCTTAAGCTATTAGCGTTACACTAGCCGGGTAACTGTCAGATACGGTCAACACCGCATCCTGGGGTCGTAACTCCAGGCGCAACCGGCATGCAACAGGATATATAATGGATGTATTACGAGAGATTGTTCATGCGCTTTGGCAGCAGGACTTTATTGCCCTTGCCAATCCAAGCGTAATTTGGGTGGTTTATGCGGTACTTTTCACCACCCTGTTTTTAGAAAACGGACTACTGCCCGCCTCCTTCTTGCCCGGCGACAGCCTGCTGCTGTTATCGGGTGCCCTGATAGCCAAAGGCGTGATGGCCTTTGTGCCAACGCTGATCATTTTAACCGTTGCCGCCAGCCTCGGCTGTTGGTTGAGCTACATACAGGGACGCTGGCTGGGTCACACCAGTCTGGTCAAAGGTTGGTTGCTACAGCTGCCTGCTCAATATCATCAACGTGCACATAATCTGTTTAACCGCCATGGCCTGATGGCTTTGGTGATCGGCCGTTTTCTGGGCTTTGTTCGTACCTTGCTACCGACCATGGCCGGTATCTCCGGCCTGAACAGCACGCGTTTTCAGATCTTTAACTGGCTGAGCGCCGTGATTTGGGTTGGTGCGGTGGTCGGTCTTGGCTATGCTTTCAGCCAGATCCCACTGGTGAAACGTTACGAAAGTCAGGTAATGACCGGGCTGATGATCCTGCCGCTGCTACTGCTGCTGGTGGGGCTGCTGGGCGCCATGCTGGTTATCTGGCGTAAAAAGCGCGCCGCCTCTTCCTGATCGGCTTGCGGGCGGCAATAGCCGCCCCTACAAGGCTTTCTCAACCAGCGCCAGGCTCGGGGGCAACTTGCTCACCAGCGTATCCACCGCCAACCGTACCTTCAACGGCAAATGTGGAGTCTGCAGCCACACCGCATGAGCTTCAAATGACATACCTGGCCGATCGCGCATCAGCCTGACCAATTCCCCTTTCAACAACGATTCCCGCACCAGCCAACAAGGTAACCAGGAAATGCCAAACCCGGCCACCGTGGCATCCGCCATCGCCTGTAGGTCATCCATCTGCAACCGCTTGTTTGGCATCACTTCCTGCACTTTGCCGCCGTTATCCGGGATCAGCCAGTTACGCACCACACCGGCGCGCATGTAGGTCACCGCATCATGTTGAGTCAGCTGTTCAAGGCTTTTCGGCTCGCCATGCTGCTGCAGGTATTCCGGTGCCGCACACAACGTCATACGGTGATCGCCGATGCTCCGCGCCACTAGTCCGCTGCTGCTGGGCAACGCCCCGTTACGGACAGCCAGATCAAAACCGTCCTCAATCAAATCCACGATGCGATCGTTGAATGACAGCTCCAGCTCCAGCCCCGGGTGCTCACGCGCCAGGGCGGTTAACAGCGGCGCAATGCACATGCGGCCAAACAGCACCGGCATCGACACCCTCAGCCTGCCGCTGACCTGCTGTTTGCCCGACTCCAGCAGAGTTTCTGCGGTGCGGATCTCCTCCAGCGCCCGTAAGCAACGTTCATAAAACAGAGCGCCGTCATCGGTCAGACTCAAACTGCGGGTGGTTCGGTGGAACAGGCGCACAGCCAATCGCTGCTCCAGACGGGCAATGGTTTTCCCCACCGCCGAACGTGAAAGGTGCAGCCGACTGGCCGCCAGCGCGAAGCTGCCCGCCTCCACGACGGTGACAAACACCGAAATACCGTTCAATCGGTCGGTCATGATTTGTAGCCTTTAGAGAAACAATCAAAGGAAATCTTATCGCCACTGGCGAACATTAATCAACGATAATATCTACAGGTCTGTTTATCACTGACTTTGGAGTCAATCATGGCCGAAACAATGCAACGCTGGACAATGAATGTCCTCGGGCGTCAACACCTGAAACTGAGCGAAAGCATCATTCCGCAACCGGGGCCACATGAGATTAGGGTGAAAGTGAATGCGGTATCGCTTAATTACCGCGATAAGTTGATGATCGAAACCGGCATGGGGCTGGAGTTGCCACCGTCGTTTATTCCTGCTTCCGACATGGCCGGTGAAGTAGATACAATTGGCAGCGGAGTCAGCCGTTTCCAACCGGGCGAGCGGGTAATTTCCACCTTCAGCCCTGGTTGGATAGATGGCAAACAGAAGCCCTATGGTAATGCGCGCATCCCGCCTTACCGTACGCTGGGCGGTTTTTATCAGGGCATGTTGGCGGAATATGTGGTGCTGCATGAGGACTGGTTGGTGGCCGCCCCCGCCTCGCTGGACGACGCGCAAGCCAGCACCCTGCCCTGCGCCGGGCTGACCGCCTGGTTCGCGCTGGTGGAACAGGGTCACCTGTTCTCTGGCCAATCAGTGCTGGTACAGGGCACCGGCGGGGTGGCACTGTTCGCGCTGCAAATCGCCAAACTGCACGGTGCCGAAGTGTACGTCACTTCCAGCAGCAACGAAAAACTGTCGCGAGCCAAGGCGTTGGGGGCCGATCACGGCATTAATCGCCTGGAGGGCGATTGGGTAGAGACGCTGTATCGGTTAACACAGGATCACGGCATCGACCACGTGGTCGACACCGTTGGCGGCCCTAACCTCAGTAATTCGGTTCGCGCCGTCGCCGTGCAGGGACGCATCTCGGTGATTGGTGCGCTGGAGGGCTTTGAGGTCTCGGCTCCTGCCGGACCGCTGCTGCTAAAATCGCCGGTGATCCAGGGGATTGGCGTCGGCCACCGCCGCGCACTGGAAGATCTGGTACGGGCGGTGGATGCCAATGGCTTGCAACCGGTGATTGATCAACGCTATCGCTTTGACCAACTGCAGCAGGCACTCGATCATCTCGATCGCGGGGCGTTTGGCAAAATTGTACTGACGCGCTGAATTACCGCCCCGGCTGCGGGATTAGCCTTCCATCATTAAAGGAGGGTTATCGCGCAGTCGGGCCACTTCGTCGCTGGGCGTCACGCCAAAGAAGCGTTTGAATTCACGACTGAACTGCGAAGCGCTCTCATAGCCGACGCGGATCGCTGCGGTGCTGGCTTTCAGACCGTCATGCACCATCAACAGGCGCGCCTTGTGCAGCCGATAGGACTTCACATACTGCAACGGCGAGGTATTGGTCACCGCCTTAAAGTTATGGTGAAACGCCGAAATACTCATATTCACCTCCCCCGCCAACTTCTCAACGTTGAGGCTGTCGGCATATTGGTTCTCGATGCGTCGCAGCGCCTTGGCGATTTGGCTGAAGTGGGTATGGCGATTGACCAGTTCCTGCAATGACGTTCCGCAGCTGCCACGCAACACATGGTACAGAATTTCGCGCACAATCTGCGGCCCCAATACCCGTGCATCGAGCGGCTTGGCCATCACGTCCAGCAGGCGTTCGGTGGCGCACAACAGCTCTTCCGACAGCTCCGCCAGATTAACCCCGCTGCTTTCTCTGCGTGGTTTTATCAGGTAGTCGTCATCGCCGATGTCGATCAACAGATCCTGCAGCATCTGGCTGTCGATATTCACCGACAGCCCCACCAGCGGCAATTCCGGGCTGGCAAAGGTTTCGCACTCGAACGGCAGCGGTACCGTCATCAACAGGTAGTTGCGCGGATCGTACTGGAACACCCGATTGCCGCAGTAACCCACTTTGTGGCCCTGGAAAATGATCACCACCCCAGGTTCGTACATCACCGGCTGACGCGGGCAATGACGATCCACATAGAGGATTTTCACCAGGGGTACCGGCGAGGGAGTATAACCGTTACTCTCGGCAAAGCAGGCCGCCTGGCGCGCCATACGACCGCGCAGTTCATCGATTTCACTCACGGGAAAACCCTCTTACACTAAGAATAATTCGGCATAAATAATAGTTTAAAACTCGAATTTCCTACAACATTTTGTAGGAATAGGCAAGACTCGGGCAGGAATGAGCATTGTGCTGCGGGGCCAGGTTACTGACAATACACCCCAGATATTTTGCGCCATCCGGCGCTTGCCTTATGCAGAAGAGAAATCAGCCATGCAAAACTTTATTCTCCATACCCCAACCAAAATCCTGTTCGGCCAAGACCAAATCACCGGCCTGGCTCAGCAGATCCCTGCCGATGCACGTATTCTGATCACCTACGGTGGCGGCAGCGTGAAGAAAAATGGCGTGCTGGATCAGGTTTATTCCGCACTGGCGGGGCGTAACGTGCAAGAGTTCTCCGGTATTGAACCTAACCCAACCTACGAAACGCTGATGAAAGCGGTCGAGGTGGTGCGTGCAGAGAACATCGATTTCCTGCTGGCCGTCGGTGGCGGTTCAGTGGTTGATGGCACCAAGTTCATCGCCGCAGCGGCCCACTATCAGGCAGATAGCGACCCATGGCATATCCTGAAAACCGTCGGTTGCGAAATCAAAGGCGCAGTGCCGATGGGTTGCGTACTGACACTGCCGGCAACCGGTTCTGAATCCAACAGCGGCGCGGTGATCACCCGTAAAAGCAGCGGCGACAAACAGCATTTCTTCTCACCATACGTTCAGCCACTGTTTGCAGTACTGGATCCGGTCGTGACCTATTCGCTGCCACCGCGCCAGATCGCCAACGGCGTGGTCGATGCCTTTGTCCACACCATTGAGCAGTACCTGACCTATCCGGTCGATGCAAAAGTACAGGATCGCTTTGCCGAAGGCCTGCTGCTGACGCTGCTGGAAGATGGTCCGCGTGCGCTGGCCGAACCGGAAAACTATGCCGTGCGCGCCAACGTGATGTGGAGCGCCACCATGGCATTGAACGGTCTGATCGGTGCCGGTGTGCCGCAGGATTGGGCAACCCATATGCTGGGCCACGAGTTAACCGCCATGCACGGTCTGGATCATGCCCAGACGTTGGCCATCGTCCTGCCGGCACTGCTGAACGAGAAAAAAACGCAGAAACGCGAAAAACTGCTGCAGTACGCCGACCGCGTCTGGGGTCTGCGTGAGGGCAGCGAAGACAGCCGCATTGACGGTGCCATTGCCGCCACCCGCGCCTTCTTCGAACAAATGGGCGTGCCAACCCGCATGGCCGATTACCAGTTCGACGGCAGCTCGATCCCGGCACTGCTTGATAAGCTGCATCAGCACGGCATGACCGCTCTGGGCGAGCATCAGGACATCACCCTGGAAGTCAGCCAGCGTATTTATGAGGCGGCACGTTAATCGCAAACTCGCGCTTGCCTGTCAGGCTTTAATTTCAGTCTCTTGCGCCCGAGCTGTCATCGGGCGCAGTCCTAAGCACTATTCTGATATCGCTGCAATTT
The DNA here is from genome assembly GCF_052691735.1 of Serratia sp. NA_13. NCBI lineage: Bacteria > Pseudomonadati > Pseudomonadota > Gammaproteobacteria > Enterobacterales > Yersiniaceae > Serratia > Serratia sp. NA_13. Next base: position 32,657 of record NZ_JBQZFV010000020.1, on the reverse strand, counting down.
GCTTAGCAAACTCAGCACCACCCCAGTTTGCCAACTAGAATCTACTGATATAGCCTAAATAATTCGAGTTGCAGGAAGGAGGCAAGAGCGAGCATCCCGATGAGCTTACTCAAGTAAGTGATTCGGGTAAGCGCTCGCAGCCAACACACCTGCAGCTTGAAGTATGACGGGTATAGCTGTTCCTGGTGCATGCAGCACCGGGCAATCCGTTAACAAGGAGATGCGCATGACAACGCAACAACCCATCATCAAACTCCACGATGGTAATCTGATGCCGCAGTTGGGTCTCGGCGTTTGGCAGGCGAGTATTCCAGACACCAACCAGGCGGTGCTCAAGGCGCTGGAAGTGGGATATCGTTCGATCGATACCGCTGCAATTTACAAGAACGAGGAAGGGGTCGGTGCTGCACTGCAATCCGCCTCGGTGCCACGCGATGAGCTATTTATCACTACCAAGCTGTGGAACGACGAGCAGGGGGATCCACAGGCCGCCCTGGAAACCAGCCTGGAAAAACTCAAGCTGGACTACGTCGATCTGTACCTGATCCACTGGCCGAAACCGCAGCAGAATCAATACGTGGAAGCCTGGCGAGGGCTAATTAAGCTGCGTGAACAGGGGCTGGTGAAGAGTATCGGGGTCTGCAATTTCCATACCCCGCATCTGCAACGCCTGCTGGACGAAACCAGTATCGCGCCGGTAATTAACCAGATTGAGCTGCACCCGTTGCTGCAACAACGCCAATTGCGCGCCTGGAACGCAACGCACCACATCGCTACCGAATCCTGGAGCCCACTGGCACAGGGCGGCGAAGGGGTGTTCGACCAGCCGGTGATCAAACAGCTGGCGGAAAAATACGAGAAGACCCCGGCGCAAATCGTGGTGCGCTGGCACCTGGACAGCGGTCTGATCGTGATCCCGAAATCGGTCACGCCATCCCGCATTCGTGAGAACTTTGAGGTGTTTGATTTCAAACTGGATAAAGACGAACTGAGCGATATCACCCAACTGGATATCGGCAACCGTCTGGGGCCGGATCCCGACTCACTGTAATGCTACCCAGCCCTATTGTTTAATGGTAGGGGCGCGGCATGCCGCGCCCGGTAGCATAATCAGGGGTTAAATAGAGTCGAACATGTTCGCCCCCTACAGGTTTAGCTCTTAAAAGCCCTCTCTTTCAAGAGAGGGCTTTTTATTCCCCGCTACAGTTGCTCGCCATTGGTGGCGATCACCCGCTGATACCAGCCAAAGCTCTGCTTCTTCTTGCGTGCCAAATTGTTGTCGTGATCGACATACACGAAGCCGTACTGCTTTTGATAGCCGTTGAGCCAGGAAAGCAGGTCGATAAACGACCAGGGGTAATAACCGCGCACATCGGCACCCTGCTCGATCGCCGCACCGATCGCCTGAATATGATCGCGCAGATAGTCAATGCGCGGTTGATCACGCACTTCTCCCTCGACGATCGGATCCTTGGCACCCAGCCCGTTCTCGGTGATATAGATCGGAATGTTGCCGTAGCGTTTGACGATGCGACCAATAGCATCGGTCAACCCCTGCGGGTAAACCTCCCAATCCCAGTCGGTATAAACACCGTTCGGATTGCGCACCAGTTTAAACAGCCCCTTAAAACCCAGTTCACGTCCGCTACCCTTCTGGCCACTGGTGTTGTTCGCGTAGCCCTCGACATCGTCGTTATGTGCCACCATTTCACGCTTGTAGTAATTCAGGCCGATAAAATCGACGATATTGCCCTTCAGCAAGGCCTCATCACCCGGTGCAAAATAGGGTACACCAAAAGCCTGCTGCGCCATCGCCAACAGCTCTGCCGGGTATTCCCCCTTCAGCACCGGATCGTAAAGCCAATGGGTGAAGATCCCCTCGGCTAACTCACAGGAGCGGCGATCTTCTGGCGAGTCGCTGATCGGATCGTTGGGTTGCAGCACGTTGACGAAGCCGATCTGACCGTTGATCTTCATTTCACGGAAACTTTTCACCGCGCGGGCATTGGCCAGGAACACATGGTGGCAAGCCTGAATACCCTTCTTTGGATCGGTCAGCTTGGGCGGATGCGCCCCGGTGATATAACCCATACCAATAAATACGATGGTTTCGTTAAAGGTGGACCAGAGTTCGACGCGATCGCCAAAACGCTGATAGCACAGACGGGCATATTCATCGAAAGCATCGACGATCTCACGCGATTCCCAACCGCCAAATTCATCCTGCAGCACCTGCGGCAGATCCCAGTGGTACAGGGTGATCATCGGTTTGATGTTGTGCCTGATCAGTTCGTCGAGCAAATCACTGTAGAATTGGATCCCGGCTTCGTTTACCTCGCCCCGCCCCTGCGGCAACAATCGCGGCCAGGAGATCGAAAATCGGTAGGTCTGCATCCCCAGCTCGGCCATCAGCGCCACGTCTTCGCGAAAGCGATGGTAGTGATCGACCGCGACGTCACCGTTGGTACCCTGATAGGTCGTACCGGGCAAATGGGAGAACAAGTCCCAGTTGGACAGGCCTTTGCCGTCGGCATCAAAGCCGCCCTCAACCTGATAAGACGCGGTAGCCGCCCCCCACAGGAAATCCTTCGGAAATACGCTCATTGGTTTTGCACCCCGTTCTGCTCCAGTAATCGGTAAATTCTCACCAGTTCCTCCACCAGATCGCGCGCCAGTATGGCGTTCATAATGTGGTCCTGCGCGTGCACCATAATCAGATTGACCGGCAGCTTGCCTTCCCCCTCGTCAAAACCGATCAGCTCGGTCTGGGTGGCATGCGCTCGCTTCGCCGCCAACTGCGACTCCGCCAGCAAAATATCTACCTGATCCCACTGATACTTCCGCGCCGCGTACAGCGCCTGCATGGCGCAACTGCGTGCCTCACCGGCGTTGATGATCAACTCCATGACTGCCGTTTCCATATCCATCATTCAGTGACTCCCTGCGTTTGTTCAATCTGCTCGGCTTCACTCACTTCCTGATCCAGTAACTGCTGCTCATAGACCTTGAAGAACGGGTAGTAAATCAGCGCCGATACCGCCGCCAGCATCAGCACCAGCAGTGCGGCGCGAAAATCCCAACCGGTGGCCCAGGCGGCGCCAATCGGTGCCGGTGCCGTCCAGGGCACTACCGAGATCACCCGGCCAATCAGATCCAGCTTCACAGCCGCATAGGCAATGATCGAATTGACGATCGGCGCGGTGATAAACGGAATAAAGAAGGTGGGGTTCATGACGATCGGCGTGCCAAAGATCACCGGTTCATTGATGTTGAAGCAGCTCGGCACCAGGCTCAGCTTGCCGATCGAACGCAGGTGCGCCGAACGACTGCGCAGGTAAAGCAATACGAGCCCAAAGGTAGCGCCGGATCCGCCGATGACGATAAAGAAGGTCCAGAAAGCTTCCATAAAGATATGTGGCATTGGCTGGCTGGCGGCCAAGGCATCCTGATTGATGCCCAAATTGGTCAGCCAGAATGCCTGCAGCATACCGGAGACGATCACCGCGCCGTGAATACCGGCAAACCACAATAAATGGCCGATCAGTACCGCCAGCAGGATCGCCGGCAGCGAGTCGGCGGCGGAAATCAACGGCTGGAACAGCGCCATGATCGCCTGCGGTAACAGTAAATTAAACTGGTGCTGCACCAGCAGACTGAGCGGATACAGCGTGATCACCACCGCCAAGATCGGGATCAGCAGATCGAACGACTGTTTGATCTTGGCCGGCACCTGTTCCGGTAATGAGATACCGATATTGTGCAGTTTGAGAAAACGGATCAGTTCGGTGGTGTAGATCGCCACCAAAATGGCGGTGAAGATCCCCACGCCACCCAACGCAGCGGTCGGCAACATCTTTTCGCTCTGCGGTGCGGCGACCAGCAAAAATGACATCAGCGCAAGCATCGCCGCCATAAAGGGATCGAGCTTATAACTCTGCGCCAGGTTATAAGCGATGGCAGCAGTAATATAAATCGACATAATCCCCATGGTCATATTAAACGGGGTAAGAATAGCGACCTGGTGTTTTTCCGCCGCACCCAGCCACCATTGGGCTAGTCCCCAACTGCTGTCGGCCGAAAAAGGCGGGTAGGCAAATACCAGTAAAAATGAACCGACGATCATAAACGGCATCGCGGAAATAAAACCGTCACGGATCGCCATAATATGTCGCTGGGTCGATAATTTTCCGGCAATGGGACTGATGCGGTTTTCAATAAAATTGAATGCGGCCTGGCTGATACTCATGGTTCAACCCTCGGGACGTTCTGAGTCAATGGTCACAGGGCGAGAAAGCCGGCGGCAACAGGCTGCAGCAGGCGCCCAGGTGGGATTAGTGCTGCGTGAGCATCGTTAAGGCTTCGGCGAGGATTTTATCGCCGCGCATCATACCGTAATCCATGCTGTTAATAACCGCGATCGGTTTATTTTCCCTGTCGGCAATCTTTTTAAAATCGGCCAACTTATATTTAATCTGTGGCCCAAGCAGGCAGCATTGGTAATTCGCCAGCGTGGTTTCAAACTCATCAATGCCCACGGCAATAATATCCACCTCAATACCCTGCTGTTCGGCAGACTTTTTCATTTTACTCACCACCATGCTGGTGGACATACCGGCGGCGCAGCATAAGAATATTTTTTTCATTCGTTCTCCTGTAGCCAATAGGTGCAAATCAGTCAGTTGAGAAATGAGTATGGTTTCAAAAACAAAAAAACAGCAACCGGTTTCAGTAACCGGTTACTGGATTTGAGCGGGTTCTGTGAAGAAGATCCGAATTTTAATTTCCGGGCTTAAAGCGCTGAATAACCGAGCAGCAAGGTCTGGCTGAAACGCGGTAACGCGGCCAGGTGCTGCACAATATAGGCCAGGCTCTGTTCCCCCTGTCCCAGGTGCTGCAACAACCATGCCTTTAGAGCGATCAACGGATAATGGCTGGCATTAACGCTCAGGCTGCTTTCGCAAAACTCCAGCGCCTGCGAATTATCCCCGCGCCGCGCCGCCACCCGAGCCAGGCCGTAGAAGCCGCCCGGTTTGCCATTGCCGCTCCAAATGACACGGTAGAAATCTTCATAGGCCGCGCTGTCGTCACCCAATTGTTCATGTGCGCAGCCGCGGATCAGGCTGGCCAAGCCGCACTATTGATGACTTTATGCACTATCATCACGCAATACACTAAACGGGGTTTAATAAATGGCATTACAAGGTTTGAATAACCTGCGGGTGCGTAATTTTAATAAACGGGTGTTGTGCGCGCTGTTGTATCGGGAAAAGGTCGCCAGTAAGTCGACACTGGCACGGCTTTCGCAGCTGTCTATTCCTGCGGTCGGCAAAATTCTCGACGAACTGCAGGAAGAGCAGCGGGTAGAACACGACCCGCACAACCTGCACAGCCGCGGTTTGGGCGGCGGCAGTTACCGCATCGCCGCCGCTGGGCAATACATTTTGTGCCTGAATGTCTCTCCTTATCTGATTGAAAGCATCGTGGTGGACGGCCTGATGACGCCTTGCAGCGCCTTCACCCCGCAGCCGATCGTCGCTACCACGCCGCAGGCGATGCTGCAGGAAATGATGCAAATCTATCATCTGCACAGCCGCCAGCAGGGTATGCCACTGAAGATCGCCCTGTCGATCCACGGCCAGGTCAACCCGTTGACCGGGGTGTCCCAACGCATGCCGCAGGCCCCGTGGGAAGGCCCGGGAGAGATGAAATACCTGCTGGAAGAGCGCCTGAAGACCGAGGTTTTGCTCGATAACGACTGCGTGATGCTGGGGCTGGCGGAAAAGTGGCAAAATAACGCCAATTTGCAGGACTTTTGCGTGATTAACGTCGATTACGGCATAGGTTCGTCATTTGTTATTAATCAGCAGATTTACCGGGGCAGCCTGTTTGGCAGCGGCCAGATTGGCCATACCATTGTCGATCCCGATGGCGGCCTTTGTTCCTGTGGCCGTTACGGCTGTCTGGAAACCATCGCTTCGCTGTCGGCGCTGAAGAAAAAGGCCCGCATTCAGCTCAAGGTCGCGCCCTGGACACAGCAGGAAGGCGAAAGGATTAAAACCCCCACCACCGCCGAACTGATTGCCCGTTACCATCAGGGCGATGCTACGTTGCAGGTGCTGGTGCAACGCGCCGCCCAGGCGATTGGCCTGAGCCTATATAACTTCCTTAATATCCTCAATATCAATCGTATTTATCTGTACGGGCGCAGCTGTGGATTTGGTCAGGCCTGGCTGGACACCATCATCAGTCAGACCGGATTTAACCCTTTTGACCGGCACGACCAGATCCAGACCCAGGCCACGCATATCGGCTTTGGCCAACTGACGCGCGCGCAACAAGTTACGGGGATTGGTTATCTGTATGTCGAACAAGCACTCACCGAGATGCTATGATGTCCGACTTTATCCCAGCAAAAACAATACGGAGCACCATGAACCCCACTCTACGACTCTGCTCGCGCGCAGGCCTTGTCTGCCTGATGCTGATCCTGGCCGGTTGTTCCAGCAAAAAACCACATACCAGCTACAATGCTCACGCTTTTGATGATGCCATTGAAGATGCTGCGGATAAATACGATGTCGATCAAAAGCTGATCGCTGCGATGATCAAGGTGGAATCCGGCTTTAACCCGGCCGCAATCAGCCGGTCAAATGCCATAGGGTTAATGCAGTTGAAAGCCGATACCGCAGGTTGCGACGCCTATCGTTACAAAGGAAAACGCGGCTGCCCGGACGAAGACGATCTGCTGGATCCTGACACCAATATCGATCTTGGTGCCGCCTATATTGCCGTGTTGCAAAAACAGCAGCTTAAGGGGATCAACAATCCTGTCAACCTGCGGTACGCCACCATCATCGCCTACGTCAACGGCACCGGCGCACTGTTACGGACCTTCTCCAGCAACCGCCAGCAGGCTATCTCGATGATTAACAATCTGTCGCCAGAAGCCTTTAACTGGCATATCCGTAAATATCATCCCGCCCCACAGGCACCACGCCACTTGATGAAAGTGGAAGCCGCCTACGATCAACTGTGATTTTAAAAGCAAAAAAAGAGAACCCGAAAGTTCTCCTTTTCGTTTAACGCTGACTTAACCGTTAGGGCTTGCTTTTGCGGATTGGCTTGCGCGGCGGCTTATTGGTCGGCGTACGCTGACGGGTGATGTCAGTGTGCTTGGTCAGCGCCGGACGGGTATGGCGCTGCAAGCGCTTGGCTTCACGCTGCTCGTCGATGCTTGGTGCCGGTACCAGACACTCGCGACGGTTGCCGATCAGGTGTTTCATGCCCATCTCTTCCAGCGCGGTACGGATCATCGCCCAGTTGGCCGGATCGTGATAACGCAACAGCGCCTTGTGCAGACGACGCTGACGATCACCCTTCGGGATCACCACATCTTCACTCTTGTAACCGACCCGACTCAGCGGGTTTTTACCGCTGTAATACATGGTGGTGGAGTTAGCCATCGGTGACGGATAGAAATTCTGCACCTGGTCGAGACGGAAACGGTTTTTCTTCAACCACAGCGCCAGGTTCACCATATCTTCATCGCGAGTGCCCGGATGCGAAGAGATGAAATACGGGATCAAGTACTGCTCTTTGCCCGCCAGCTTGGAGTAATGGTCAAACAGCTGTTTAAACCGATCGTAGCTGCCCATGCCCGGCTTCATCATTTTCGACAGCGGGCCTTCCTCGGTGTGTTCCGGCGCAATCTTCAAATAACCGCCCACATGGTGGGTAGCCAGCTCTTTGATATAGCGCGGATCTTCCACTGCCAGATCGTAACGTACACCTGAGGCGATCAGGATCTTCTTGATGCCCTCCAGTGAACGCGCACGGCGGTACAGCTTGATGGTCGGCTCGTGGTTGGTGTCCATGTAGGTGCAGATTTCGGGGTACACGCACGAGGCTCGGCGGCAGGTCTGCTCGGCGCGCGGGTTGGTGCAGCGCAGCATGTACATGTTGGCCGTCGGGCCGCCCAGATCGGAGATCACGCCGGTAAAGCCCGGTACCTTGTCACGGATCTCTTCGATTTCACGAATGATGGAGTCTTCCGAACGGCTCTGGATGATACGCCCTTCATGCTCAGTGATCGAACAGAATGAACAACCGCCGTAGCAGCCACGCATGATGTTGACCGAGAAGCGGATCATGTCATAGGCCGGAATGGTTTCCTTGCCGTAGGACGGGTGCGGAATACGCTGGTACGGCAGGGCAAACACGCTGTCCATTTCCGGCGTAGTCAACGGGATGGCCGGCGGGTTGATCCACACGTAGCGATCGCCATGTGACTGCATCAGCGCACGGGCACAGCCCGGGTTGGTTTCATGGTGCAGAATACGCGAGGTGTGCGCATACAGAACCTTGTCAGCCTTCACTTTCTCAAAGGACGGCAGCAGCACGTAGGTTTTTTCCCACGGCTTCGGCTTGGCAGCGCGTACGGTCACCGGTTTGGCTTCTGGTTCCGGCTTGCCGCCGTCGGCGCAGGGCAGATCGTCGCCGTAAGGGTTTGGAATGGGTTCAATACGGCCAGGCTTATCCAGACGGGTAGAATCTACGCCAGTCCAGCCTGGTAACGCACCCTTGCGCATCACCGCCGTATTGCGGATATCGTGGATCTCACTGATTTTTTCGCCGGCGGCCAGACGGTGCGCCACTTCCACCAACGGGCGTTCGCCGTTGCCGTAGATCAGCATGTCTGCCTTGGAGTCCACCAGCACCGAACGGCGCACGGTATCCGACCAGTAATCATAGTGAGCGATGCGGCGCAGGCTGGCTTCAATGCCGCCCAGTACGATCGGCACATCTTTATAGGCTTCTTTACAGCGTTGGCTGTAAACCAGCGTCGCGCGATCCGGGCGTTTGCCGCCCACATTGCCGGCGGTGTAGGCATCATCGTGGCGCAACTTGCGGTCGGCGGTATAGCGGTTGATCATCGAGTCCATGTTACCAGCGGTGACGCCGAAGAACAGGTTCGGTTTGCCCAAACGCATAAAGTCTTCTTTATTGCTCCAGTCCGGCTGCGCAATGATACCGACGCGGAAGCCCTGAGCTTCCAGCATACGGCCGATGATGGCCATACCAAAACTTGGGTGATCGACATAGGCATCACCACTGATAATGATCACATCGCAGCTGTCCCAGCCCAGTTGATCCATCTCTTCGCGCGACATCGGTAAAAACGGCGCGGTGCCATAACATTCGGCCCAATAAGGCTTATAGGAAAACAATTCACGGTCGGGTTGGATCAGGCTGGTCGTGCTCATTCTGGTGCTCTTTCACAGGTTAATTAATCGCCGGGCGGCGATTATACGCACTAGTGGCAAAAAGAGCATGGTTATTTCACAAAAGTGGATTTAGTTACCTTCACGAAACAGAGTTGACGATTGATTCTACCCACTGGGAATATGGCCAGGTTGCGGACATGATCCCCCACGGCCAGCGGAATGCCTACGCTTTGCGCTACCTGTGCCAACTGACCGCGCAGTTCGCGATCGTAGGCGTTGACGCTGGCCGGTCGCACGCTGTTTCACAATGTAAAAATGCTGCATTCGGCTTCCCAGGAGCAGCCTATACAACCGTCTTAAAGCGCCGGCTGCACCATAAACTGGCCAGCGCTGCCGCGATCCGCCATTTCCAGCGTCTGGCTGTAGAACAGGAACGGGAAATGTTCCGAAGTGGACTGGTTGAAGTAAACCAGCAGTTCGACGTCACCGTCGACCCATACCGTGTCCTTCCAGCCGCGATCTTCCGCCATCGGCTGCGCACCGTTGACGCGTTTCACCAGGAAACGTACGCCCTGAATATGGAATGCCTGCGGCGTATCCGCGTGGATATTCCAACGCTCCCAGCTGCCTTGCTGAGTTTGCACATCAATACGGTTCATGTCCCAGATAGCCCCGTTGACCCCGGCCTGGCTATCGCCCAGACGGAATTCACGGGTGCGGCTGACACTGCCGTCCAGCAGTTCATCCGCCAGCAGGCGCATGGGCAGGTTATCGGTCACCAGCGGCAACAATCCGGTCGGTTTCAGTGTCAGAACCTGGGTAGAAACCAAGATACTCGAAGGCTCAATCAGGCCACGCAGACGATCCATAATGCCCGCAGCCTCACCGGCACTGATCGTCACTTCATCGCCTTTTGACATATCGATCAACACTTCACGGCGCTCACCCGGTGCCAGTGAAAGCTGTTGCACCGCTACCGGAGCCGGCAGGAACCCCTGATCGCTGGCGATCACATTGAACGGCCGACCGTCACTCAATTGCAGCATGTAGCGGCGTGAGTTGGAAGCATTGAGCAGGCGCAGGCGTACCCAACCACGGGAGACTTCAACGTAAGGATTTTGCACGCCGTTAACCAACAGCGTATCGCCGATAAAGCCGCCCTGCGACGGGGGGGCGTATTCCGGTGTGCCGAAGTTATCCAGTCGCTTGTCCTGAATAATCAACGGGAAATCATCGACACCATAGTGGTTGGGCAGCGGCAATACCTTGCTGACTTCATCTTCGACCAGCCACAGCCCAGCCAGACCGTTATAAACATGCGGCGCCATGCGATTAGGCGTGCTGGCGTGATACCAGCAGGTGGCGGCACTCTGACGGATAGGCAGCACCGGCGACCAGTCAACGTTAGGAGACATCATGCGCGGTGCGCCACCCATCAGGGTTCCCGGCACCTGCAGACCGCTGATGGTCATCGCCACCGGCTCCGGCAGGCGGTTGCTGTAGATCAGCTTGACGTCATCGCCGTTGTAAACCCGCACCGTCGGCCCAAGGTACATGCCGTTAATGCCCCACACCGACGTCTTGCGGTTATCCATAAATGCCCAGTGGGCGCGCTGCAAGGTTAAAAACAGCGGCTGGCCGCGGCGGGACTCCAGCAGCGGGGGAATAGGTAATGGGGTCTGCATTCCGCTCGCCTCAGCCCTCAGCGGCACGGCTCCTGCGCACAGCGCCAAGCCCGATGCCTGAATAAACTGACGTCGACTGAGTGACATATTTTCTCCATGAAAAGCAATGACTAAACCGTATGCAAAGACCGGGCTCCTGTTAATCAGATTAGCAGGAGCCCAAGCGTTAACGGCGTTTTACGCCGTTTAAAAGTTCATTCTTTGAAGCCGGTAGGAATATTATTTTCCGGCTGCATTGCGCTGGGCAACTTCTGCGTCCAGCTCGGCAATTTTCGCCAGCATCAGCTCATGGCAATGGGCTGCCAGCTCACGCACATTTTCTCTACCGTAATTACTGATATCGATCGGTTCCATCACTTCTACGATCGCATGACCGTTATCCCAACGGTTAAGATTAATTTTACCGCTGGTGGTGGAAACGCAGATCGGCACAATCGGCACCCCGGCAGCGATTGCCGCGTGAAATGCGCCGGTTTTAAACGGCATCAACCCACGCCCACGGCTGCGGGTACCTTCAGGAAACATCCAGACCGAAATATCACGTTTTTTAAACTGTTCGGCCACCTGGGCAATGGTGCCGTGCGCCTTGGCGCGATTATCCCGGTCAATCAGCAAGTTACCGGTCACCCAATACAGCGGGCCGAAGAACGGGACCCACAGCAGGCTTTTTTTACCCACGGTCACGGTGCGCGGCTGCACCGCTTTGGCGGCCGTAACCATATCGTAGTTATTCTGGTGGTTGGCAATATAAATGCAGTTGCCGTTTTTGGCCGCATCGGCCGGCACCCGAACTTCCACTTTCAAACCAAATAACCCGGACAGGCGGCCAAACAGATGACCGAACGTCGCCACGTGGCGGGGATCGCGGGGGCGGAATACCAAACAGTAAATAGAACCGAAAATGCACACCAGAAGACAATACAGAGTGGCGAGCACGGCACGTAAAATTAATAACATAACAACCTCATTAGCACACTGCCGACGCAGCCTGAAACGCTGCGCAGATCCCTTTACTCATTCTTTGATTGCAGAGTTCGAAGAGCTGCCCTGCCTTTTTTTGCTATTTTCCCGCCAGCCGACGAAACGCACAATAATTTTATGCCGGTAAATGTTAACTATTTGAAAATAATTGCCGGTGGTGGGAAATAAAGCGGGCGCAGCATGCTGCGCCCGTGGGGTTATCCAGCCTTCTCAGGTTTATTCTTCGCTGTCACCGGTAGGCGCACGTGCCGGGGCATCAACCTCTACACGATCGATTCGCTGCAGACCACGTGGCAGTAAGGTGCCTTTACGGCCACGCTCCGCACGGAACTTCTGCAAATCTTCTGGACGCAGCGTCAGCTTGCGTTTACCTACGTGCAGGGTCACAGAAGTCTGCGGTGGCAGCACGAACAGCCATGCCAGCCTGTCTTCACCTGATGCGACCTGCGCCGACGGGATGGAGACAATCTTGTTGCCCTTGCCTTTCGACAATTGCGGCAGGTCGGCAACCGGGAAGAACAACATGCGCCCGGCGGCAGTGATCGACAGCAGCATGTCATCGTCACCGTGGATCTCCATCGGTGCCAGCGCTTTGGCGTTATCCGGCAGAGTAATCATCACCTTGCCGGCACGGTTACGCGCCACCAGATCGTTGAAGGTACAGACAAAGCCATAACCGGCGTCAGAAGCCATCAGCAACTTCTGGTCGTCCGCAGCCATCAGCACCTGCTCAATGGTCGCGCCCGGTGGTGGCGTCAGCTTGCCGGTCAACGGCTCGCCCTGCCCACGCGCCGAAGGCAGCGTCAGCGGATCCAGCGCGTAGCTGCGCCCGGTGGAGTCGATAAACACTACCGGTTGGTTGCTCTTGCCGCGTGCCGCACTGCGGAAGCTGTCACCGGCCTTGTAGCTCAGGCCACTTGGATCGATATCGTGGCCCTTGGCGCTGCGCACCCAGCCCATTTCAGACAGCACGATAGTCACCGGCTCCGACGGCACAAAGTCGTGCTCGCTCATCGCCTTGGCTTCTGCACGCTCGGTAATCGGCGAGCGGCGATCGTCGCCGTAGGCCTGTGCATCGGCCTGGATCTCTTTTTTAATCAGGGTGTTCAGCTTGCGCTCGGAGGCCAACAGCGCCTGCAGTTGATCGCGCTCTTTGGCCAACTCATCCTGCTCGCCGCGGATCTTGAACTCTTCCAGCTTAGCCAAATGGCGCAGTTTCAGTTCGAGGATCGCTTCGGCCTGGGTATCGGAAATACCAAAACGCTGCATCAGCACCGGCTTGGGTTCGTCCTCACTACGGATGATGTGGATCACTTCATCGATATTGAGGAACGCCACCAGCAAACCTTCCAGGATGTGCAGGCGTTTCAGTACTTTTTCCAGACGGTAGTTCAGGCGGCGACGCACCGTATCGCGACGGAATGCCAGCCACTCGGTGAGGATTTCCACCAGCCCTTTCACCTGCGGGCGGTTGTCCAGACCAATCATGTTCATGTTGATGCGGTAGCTGCGTTCCAGATCGGTCGTGGCAAACAGGTGATTCATCACCTGATCCAGATCGATACGATTGGAGCGTGGCACAATCACCAGCCGCGTTGGGTTCTCGTGATCGGATTCATCACGTAAGTCTTCAACCATCGGCAGCTTTTTGGCACGCATCTGGCTGGCAATCTGCTCCAGCACCTTGGCGCCGGAAACCTGGTGCGGCAAGGCGGTGATCACCGCGCTGCCGTCTTCTTTATTCCAGACGGCGCGCATGCGTACCGAGCCACGACCGTTCTGATAAATTTTGCGGATTTCTTCACGCGGGGTAATGATCTCGGCTTCGGTCGGGTAATCCGGGCCCTGGACGAACTCGAGCAACTCTTCCAGCGAAGCGCCAGGCTTGTCGATCAACGCCACCGCAGCGGCGGCCACTTCACGCACGTTGTGCGGCGGAATATCGGTCGCCATACCGACGGCAATACCGGTGGTGCCGTTCAGCAGGATGTTGGGCAGGCGGGCCGGCAACATCTTCGGCTCCTGCATGGTGCCGTCAAAGTTTGGCACCCAGTCAACAGTGCCCTGGCCCAGCTCGGCCAGCAACACTTCCGCGTATTTGGACAGGCGGGATTCGGTATAACGCATCGCGGCGAAGGATTTCGGATCATCCGGCGCCCCCCAGTTCCCCTGGCCGTCTACCAGCGGATAGCGATAAGAGAAGGGCTGCGCCATCAACACCATGGCTTCATAGCAGGCACTGTCACCGTGCGGATGGTATTTACCCAGCACGTCACCCACGGTACGGGCAGATTTTTTGAATTTGGCGCTGTTATTCAGCCCCAGCTCAGACATGGCGTAGATGATGCGGCGTTGTACCGGCTTCAAACCGTCACCAATGTACGGCAACGCCCGATCCATGATGACGTACATGGAATAGTTCAGATAGGCGTTTTCAGTGAATGTGTGCAGCGGTAAACGCTCTACACCGTCATGAGTCAGATCACTCATTACTCAATTATCCTCAGACCGTGGCTTGGCAATCCCTGGACGACAAAGGGTTGATTCTGTCCGCGATAGTAACTCATCAGCGGGGTGGCTGTCACAGATGGCGCAGCAATCGTCCGGTGTCGCGGGTTCATCGGCCGATTTTATGCAAAAATTTCGCTATCCCTCGGCGCATTTATTGACTCACAGTCAACACTGTTGTGCGCTGGATCCCATTTTTACTTACATTGCCAAGCATTACACTCCCTGTCAGCGAAATGTTTTCCGTAGCTGATGCGGAGGACATCACATATTTTAATTCTCACAGGTGCCGTGAAAGATGAGCAATATCCTGATTATCAATGCTAAAAAACAATTCGGCCATTCCGACGGCGAACTCAACCAAACCATGAGCGACGTGGCAGAAACCTATCTGCGCGATGTGCAACATCAGGTACAGGTTACCGTGGTCGATGACGGTTACGACATCGAAGCCGAAGTGCAAAAATATCTGTGGGCCGACGTGGTGATTTATCAAATGCCAGGCTGGTGGATGGGCGAGCCGTGGATCCTGAAAAAATACATCGACGAAGTGTTCACTGCCGGGCATGGCAGCCTGTACGCCAGCGATGGCCGCACCCGCTCGGACGCCGGCAAGAAATACGGTTCCGGTGGCCTGATCCAGGGCAAAAAGTACATGCTGAGCCTGACCTGGAACGCCCCGCTGGAGGCCTTTACCGACCCGGAACAGTTCTTCCACGGCGTCGGCGTTGACGGCGTGTATCTGCACTTCCACAAGGCCAATGAATTCCTGGGCATGGAAGCGCTGCCGACCTTTATCTGTAATGACGTGATTAAACAACCGGATATCGACAGCGACATCGCACGTTATCGCGAGCATCTGGCCGAAATTTTTGCTTAACTGGCACTATGCACGTCAATTAATGAGGTAATGATGATCACCGTAATTGCAGAAATCAAAACCAAACCGGGCCACCGTGAAACGGTCCTGAAGGCGATTGAGAAACTGATCCCGCTGGTGCTGGCAGAAGACGGCTGTAGTGAATATACGCCAATGATCGACAGCCACACCCAGGCGCCATGGCAGAAATTGTCGCCGGACTCGGTGTTTATGCTGGAAAAATGGGCCAGTCAGGCGCATCTGGAAAAGCATCTGGATATCGCTCACATGCACCGTCATCGTGACACCATCAAAGACAGCGTGCTGGGCGTGACCATTCACGTATTGGGTAACGCACTTTAGGCTGCGCCCCTACAGCGTCTGCGCATCAATATGCGCACTGACGTAGTCCAGAAAACAGGTAATACGCGCCGCCAACTGGGTATTGCGGTAATAGACCGCATTAATCGGTTGGCGCACATCCAGCGTTTCCTGTTCCAGCAAGGGTATCAGTCGCCCCGCACGCTGATCGTCTCGCGTCATGAAATCCGCCAATTGCACTATCCCCTCCCCCCGTAACGCCAACTGACGCAGGGTTTCACCGCTGGAAGCCGAAATTGTCGGGGTAATGGTAAAATGCTGCGCCTGCTGATAGCGCAACGGCCACAGGTTGAGCGACTCCGGCTGGGTGAACCCGAGCAGGCAGTGCTCGCACAGCGCTTCCACGCTGCCCGGTGTACCATTGCGCGCGAGATACTCCGGGCTGGCAAGAATACGCAAGCGGCTGGAGCCCAACAGACGTGCATGAATAGTCGAGTCCCGCAGCGCGCCAATGCGAATGGCAATGTCGGTGCGCTTTTCCAGCAGATCGATGATCAGGTTATCGGTATTCAGTTCCAGCTCAATCTGCGGATAGCTTTGGCGGAAGCCGGCCACCAGCGGCACGATCACGTGTTCCATAAACGGAGCGGCAGCGTTGACCCGCAGTTTCCCGGCAGGGATCAACCTGCGCAGCGCCATTTGCTCTTCGGCATTTTCCACCGAATGGATAATCTCACGCGCGTGGTTGAGAAAATTCTGGCCTTCTTCGGTCAGCTCCAGTCGACGCGTGGTGCGGCGCATCAGGGTGGTATCGAGTTTTTTTTCCAACCGGCTGAGTGCGCGGCTGATGCCGGAGGTGGTCTGACCGAGCTGTTCAGCTGCGGCAGTGATGGAGCCGCTGTCAACGACGGTGGTAAAGGCCAGTAATTCTTCGAGGGTGATTTTCATGCATGCCGCCCAGAGTGGTCAGGTGCCGCACGCAGCGCCCCTACGGGAAGAAGACCCGGCGGGGAAGCCGGGCCAGTCAGTCTTTCGCCGGACCTGTCAGGCAGACAGCTCGGCCATATCGCCTTTGTCCTGCAGCCAGTTGCGGCGATCTTCCGAACGCTTTTTGGCCAGCAACATGTCCATCACCGCCAGCGTCTGATCCACATCCTCGTCGCTCACCGTCAATTGCACCAGACGACGGGTATTGGGGTCGAGCGTGGTTTCACGCAGCTGTGGCGGGTTCATCTCACCCAGCCCTTTAAAGCGCTGAACGTTAGGCTTGCCCTTTTTGCGCTTCAACTGTTCCAGCACGCCGGCCTTTTCCTCTTCATCCAGCGCATAGAACACCTCTTTGCCGAGGTCGATTCGGTACAACGGCGGCATCGCCACATAGACGTGGCCCCCCTTAACCAGCGAACGGAAGTGACGCACAAACAGCGCGCACAGCAGCGTGGCAATGTGCAGACCGTCGGAGTCCGCATCCGCCAGGATACAGATTTTGCCGTAGCGCAGTTGGCTGAGATCTTCGCTGTCCGGATCAATACCAATCGCCACCGAGATGTCGTGCACTTCCTGCGAAGCCAGCACTTCGTCCGAAGACACTTCCCAAGTATTGAGGATTTTACCTTTCAACGGCATGATCGCCTGGTATTCACGATCGCGCGCCTGCTTGGCTGAACCGCCTGCTGAGTCCCCTTCGACCAGGAACAATTCGGTCATGTTCAGATCCTGCGAGGTGCAATCGGCCAGTTTACCCGGCAGTGCCGGACCGCTGGTCAGCTTCTTGCGCACCACTTTTTTGGCGGCGCGCAGACGGCGCTGAGCGCTGGAAATGGCCAGCTCGGCCAGCTGTTCTGCCGCCTGTATGTTCTGGTTCAGCCACAGGCTGAAGGCGTCTTTCACCACGCCGGATACGAAGGCCGCACACTGGCGCGACGACAGACGCTCTTTGGTCTGCCCGGCGAACTGCGGATCCTGCATCTTTACCGACAGCACGTAGGCGCAACGATCCCAAATATCCTCAGCGGAAAGCTTCACGCCGCGCGGCAGAATATTGCGGAACTCGCAGAACTCGCGCATCGCATCCAGCAACCCCTGACGCAGGCCGTTAACGTGGGTGCCGCCCTGCATGGTCGGGATCAGGTTCACGTAGCTTTCAGTCAGCAGTTCACCGCCTTCCGGCAGCCACAGCAGTGCCCAGTCTACCGCCTCGGTGTCGCCGGCAAAGTTGCCGACAAACGCCGCTTCCGGCAGGGTAATCAGGCCGTTAACCGCTTCCATCAGGTAATCGGTCAGGCCGTCCTGATAACACCAGCGTTGTTCGGTATTGTTCAGCTTGTCGATGAAGTAGATTTCTACCCCAGGGCACAGCACGGCTTTGGCTTTCAGCAGGTGGCTGAGGCGAGAAACCGAGAAACGCGGGCTGTCGAAGAACTTCTCGTCAGGCCAAAAGTGGATGCTGGTGCCGGTATTGCGTTTACCGCAACTGCCGGTCACCGCCAGGTCCTGCACCTTGTCGCCGTTTTCGAAGGCAATGCTGTAGACATTGCCGTCGCGCTTGACGTTGACCTCCACCCGGGTCGACAGGGCGTTAACCACCGAAATCCCCACGCCGTGCAGGCCGCCGGAGAACTGGTAGTTTTTATTGGAGAATTTACCGCCCGCATGCAGACGACACATGATCAACTCAACCGCAGGAACACCTTCTTCAGGGTGGATATCCACCGGCATACCGCGGCCGTCATCGATCACTTCCAGTGACTGATCGGCGTGCAAAATCACGTCGATGCGCTTGGCATGACCGGCCAACGCTTCATCGACGCTGTTATCTATCACCTCTTGGCCAAGGTGATTGGGGCGCGTCGTGTCGGTATACATGCCGGGACGACGGCGCACTGGTTCTAGACCGCTGAGTACTTCAATGGCATCAGCGTTATAGCTGGATTGAGTCATCGTTGAAATTTTTCGTGGTTAGTAGGAGGTGCCGATACCCGTCGTCTTTCAAGCCGCAGCGTTGTTACCTGCGTTCGCTCACCCCAGTAACTTACCAGAGTAAGCGCCTGGGGATAAGCGAACTGGGCGCCTGGCTGCGACTTGAAAGCCATAGGGTATAAATCGCTAATTCAGACAGAGTTTAGCCCTAAAAAATCCACAATCTGGGGGAAGTAATGCTCGAAACCGACGAAGGCGTGATTTCCACCCGACTCCACCGTCTGTCGACATGCGGTGTAATACGCCACCGCCTGCCCATAATCGAGAATTTCATCGCCCGTTTGTTGCAGTAACCAGATTAAATCCGGCGACTCCAAGGGATCGATCTGCATCGTTTTCAGATCGTAAACGTGTCGAGACTCTAACACATATTGCTGGCCGGTGTAGGGGTTCTCGTTTTTGCCGAGGTAGTCAATCAGCAGCTCAAACGGCCTCACAGCAGGGTTAACCACTACTGCAGGCAGTGAGAAACACTGCGAAAGCCAGGTGGCGTAGTACCCGCCCAGTGAGGAACCGACCAGGCCTATCGTCTGCCCGGCGCGCTCCATCACCATGTTCTCGATCATCTCGGCAGCCTCCGCCGGGAAAACCGGCAGCTGTGGTACCAATACCTCGATATGCGGATGATGTTCGGCCAGCCACGCCTTGAAAGACGTCGCCTTGTCCGAGAACGGCGAACTGTTAAAACCGTGCAGATAGAGCAGTGTCGAAGGCATCAGTACCCATCCGAATCCATATCGGGGCGGAAATCGTCGTTTTCCAACCGGAAAACCTGCGTTTCGACGCGGCCGTCCGGCAATAAATCAATATAGCGCCAGCCGGGTGAAACCTCGTCGATGGTGAAATTGGTGCAGTGCGGCTTGAACTGCACGCAGGTGGACGGCGAGGCCAGCAGGCGCCTGCCCTGCCACTCCAGATCCAGCTCCTGGTGAATATGCCCGCACAGCAGGGTATTCACTTTCGGGTAACGCAGCAGCACCGCGCCCAACATATGCGGGTTGCGCAGGCTGTGTTGATCGAGCCAGGTACAGCCGGAAGGCAGCGGATGATGGTGCAGCAGCATTAAGGTATAGCGCTCGGGATAGGCTTGCAGGCAGCGCTCCATCCACTCGAGCTGATAGTCGCTCAACTCACCGTAGGGCACGCCAAACACCTGACTATCGAGCAACAGCACCTGCCAGTGGTCACCCACCAGTACCTGTTTTGACGGGGCAATCCCGGCGTCTGCCAGTGCGTCGACCATCGCCGGCTGAAAATCATGGTTGCCCGGCAGCCAAACGCAAGGTGCCGGCAGTCGTGCAATACCTTCGGCAAAGTGCCGGTAGGCAGCCAATGAATGATCCTGTGCCAAATCACCGGTGGCGACGACCAGATCAAAATCACGCTGCTGCGCCAGGATAGCGTCCAACACCGCGTGGTAGCTGCGATAGGTATTAATGCCAAGCAAAGTCTCATTTTCGCCGGCAAAAAGGTGGGTATCTGTTATTTGCAGGATCCTGACCCTGGCCCCACTTGCCACGGTCGGTTTAAACAGGCTTTCCAAATGGTGTCCTTTGTTATCTCAGTCTGTTTAACAAACCGGAACCGCCATTGCTCCATGCGCCAAACAGTAGCGCAACCAATCAGCAAGAAACTGGTTAATTTGATGCTTTTCGTCGCGTTGATGCAACTTTTTGTTGGGATAATCATAACGCGCTTTAAAGCGATAGATCTGCTGACTTGAACACACTTCCGCAACCATCGCGTCATGATACAGCCTCACCGTCATGGCAGGCAGGCTCCAGTAGCTGACCGCCGGAGCGGTCTGTTCAATTTGCACCAGCGAGGTATAACGGGTGGATTCAATAATTGTCAGACGATAACTGGCGCCGCTCACCTGATAAGTCACCGTTTCACCCACTTCATCATTACGCGGCATCAAGCGGCGCAATTGCGCGAAGTTGGTTTCGCACAATCTCATCATTTCGGGGAAATCAGGGGTATAGCGCTGTTTCATTAATTGGCCCACTCTTTTCTTAACGATTCATGGTGCAACGCCAGCCACTGCAATGCAATCACCGATGCCGCGTTATCAATCGCGCCCTCTTCAACCCAGCGGTAAGCCTGTTCGCGGCTGACCACATGAACACGGATATCTTCATGCTCTTCGATCAGTCCATGGATGCCAACCGCGGTAGTCGCGTCCACTTCGCCCACCATAATCGACAAGCGCTCGCTGGTACCGCCGGGGCTGGCTAGGTAGCTCAGCACCGGCTTGCACCGCCCGACCTCGACGCCGGCTTCTTCCTGCGCTTCACGGCGGCACACGTCTTCAACGCTCTCGCCGGTTTCGATCATACCCGCCACCATTTCCAGTAGCCAGGGGGAGCTACTGGTATCGACCGCGGCGATCCGCAGTTGTTCAATCAGCACCACCTCGTCACGCACCGGGTCATAGGGAAGTAACACCGCGGCGTGCCCACGCTCGAAAATTTCGCGTTTAATTTCGGGGCTCATGTCACCGTTGAACAGGCGGTGGCGGAAACGGTATAAATTGAGTGAAAAAAAACCACGGTAAAGCGTCTCACGTGCAATAATTTCTACATCATTTTCATCAAGAGTAACGGGCGACGGTTGCGAGTGGCTCATAAGTGAATTCTCCTGCATGAGTATGCCGATAAAATAAACAGTTTTGATGACAGAAACGGCGGGATAATCTTCCGTAGCTTTATGTTAGGCTGTTTCCCGCCATTGCCTGTAATGTGAGCCATGATATCAGGTGTGACGTGTGCGACCAGTTGAACTACGGTAAACAGGCAGCCTGAAAGGTAAAAGTTACGCGAGATGGCACATTCAGCCAACTCGGGCGAACAACAGACTCTGCTAGAATCGGCAATTATTTCGTCTATCGTCAGCTAACTCCGCAATATTGCTGCACAACAAGGAATGCAAATGAAGAAACTGCTCCCCCTTCTTATCGGACTGAGCCTGGGCGGCTTCAGTGCAATGAGCCAGGCTGAGAACCTGCTGCAGGTCTACAAACAGGCCAGGGAAAGTAACCCGGATCTGCGCAAAACCGCCGCTGACCGTGACGCCGCATTCGAAAAAATCAACGAAGCGCGCAGCCCGCTGCTGCCGCAGTTGGGTTTGAGCGCGGGTTATAACCGTAGCTATGGCTATCGCGACAACCGCGACCAAAACGGCAACACCACCAGCGGCTCGCTGGCGCTGACCCAAACCATTTTCGACATGTCGAAATGGCGTGCGCTGACGCTGCAGGAAAAAACCGCCGGTATCTCCGACGTGACCTTCCAGACCTCGTCGCAACAGCTGATCCTCGACACCGCTACCGCCTATTTCAACGTGCTGAGCGCCATCGACTCGCTGTCTTATACGCAGGCGCAAAAACAGGCGGTTTACCGCACGCTGGATCAAACCACCCAACGCTTTAACGTGGGCCTGGTGGCGATCACCGACGTGCAGAACGCCCGTTCCAACTATGACACCGTGCTGGCGGCTGAAGTCACCGCTCGCAACACCCTGGATAACGCGCTGGAAAAACTGCGCCAGGTAACCGGCACCTTCTACCCGGAACTGGCCTCGTTGAATACCGACCGTTTCAGTACTCAGCGTCCGGAAGCGGTGAACAACCTGCTGAAAGAAGCCGAAGCGCGCAACCTGAGCCTGCTTTCTGCCCGCCTGAGCCAGGACTTGGCACGCGAGCGAATCCGTTCAGCACAGACCGGCTATATGCCGACCGTTGATTTCAGCGCTTCAACCGCCGTGTCCAACAACAGGTACAGCGGCTCCAGTAACGTTGCTAAGGACAACGATGCAGGCGAAAACAAAGTGGGGCTGAGCTTCAATCTCCCGCTGTACAGCGGCGGCCAGACCAATTCACAGGTGCAGCAGGCGCAGTACAACTTCGTCGGCGCCAGTGAGCAACTGGAAAGCGCCCACCGCAGCGTAGTGCAGACCGTGCGTTCGTCATTCAACAACGTGAACGCTTCGATCAGCAGCATCAACGCCTACCAACAAGCGGTAGTGTCTGCCCAGAGTTCATTGGATGCGATGGAAGCCGGTTACCAAGTAGGTACCCGCACCATCGTCGACGTGCTCGATGCCACCACCACGCTGTATAACGCCAAGCAGCAGCTCTCCAGCGCGCGTTATACCTACCTGATCAACCAACTGAACATCAAGTCGGCGCTCGGTACCCTGAACGAAAACGACCTGATGATGCTGAACGGCGCATTGGGCAAACCTATTTCTACTTCGCAAGACGTGGTAGCACCGCAGACCACCGCGCAAGACGCTAATGCTGAAGGCTATAACGGCAACGCACCTGCGCCGCAAACCGCAGCACCGGTTGCCACCCGCGCCTCCGCGCCGGCGACCACCACCAGCCAGCCTGTACGCAACAGCGGTAATCCATTCCGCAATTGATTGCAGCACTGTGCTGAATACGGGGTATGGCTTCTGCCACACCCCGTTTTTTTACCTGCTCATCGGTTCTGCCCACCGTCTCACAGCCGTTGCCCCTCCCTGGGGTGGTATCATCAAGGTTATCGTTTTATCTCGTCTGGATGGGATCCGATGGAGAACACCCCAAGCTGGCAACGTCTGATCGATGGCGATCTGCCGCCCGCACAGCGCCCTGTACCGGCAATCTATGCTTCCTGGCTACGCTGCCGCAGCCTGATGCAGCCTGCGATATGGAAAAAACCCCACTGCGCACTCGGTGCTACCTTTAACTCCATCTGCCAGCGTAAGAACGATCTGCTGACGCTCGGCCAGGCGGCACTGGAAGACGCTTGCGAGTACATGGAACAGCGACGCTGCCTGCTGATGATCCTCGACGAAAGTGGCTGCATGCTGTGGATGTGCGGCGATATGCCGACGCGCGAGCATCTGCAACAGTTAGGTTTTATGCCTGGCGCTTATTGGGCCGAGGGTGACATCGGCACCAATGCACCTGCGCTGGCCATGTCGGAGGGGCACCCGGTACAGGTACGCGGCAGTGAACATGTACGCAAGGCGCTGCACGACTGGTCATTCTGCGCTACGCCAGTCTACGACAACAGCGGCCGTCAACGCGGTTCGATTGCATTAGGCTGCCTGCTTGACGACTGTGCTGCCGGCGATTTGTCACTGACGCTGGCGCTGGCACGCGAGATCGGCAATTCCCTCAACGCCGACAGCCTGCTGGCAGAGTCCAACCGCCATCTGAACCAGCTTTACGGCCTGCTCGACGGAGTGGATGACGGTGTTATGGCCTGGGACCATCGCGGTTACCTGCAATACATCAATCAACGAGCCGCCTCCTTGCTCAAGCTGGATGAACAACAAAGTCAAGGCAAGCCCCTGTCCCAGTTACTGACGCTGCCTGCCCTGCTCAACCGGGCCATTGCCCAGCGGCAACCGCTGCAACACGTTGAAGTGACCTTCGAACGCCAGCGGCAGTTTATTGCGGCTCTGTTAACCCTTAAACCGATCCTCGACGGCGAGCGCTGCAGCTTTATCGCCCTGCTGCATCCCCTCGAGCGACTGCATCAGTATGTCAGCAGCCAGTTGGGGCGTGTCAGCCACAGTTTTGAACAGATGCCTTCCTCCTCGCTGGAGATGCGGCGGCTGATTCGCTATGGCCAACAGGCGGCGAAAGGCCAGCACCCGATCCTGCTGTGCGGCGAAGAAGGTGTCGGCAAGGAGCTACTCAGCCAGGCGATCCACAATGCCAGTGAGCGCGCCAGCGGGCCGTACATCGCCCTCAACTGCCAGCTATTGCCGGAAGCCCAGGGGCTACGGGAACTGTTGGGCAGCGATGCCAACGAGGAAGAAGCGGGCCAGCTCAGTAAATTTGAACTGGCCAATGGCGGTACGCTGTACCTGGAACAAATCGAGTATTTGCCGGCGGAGATGCAGTCTGCACTGTTGCAGGTGCTGAAAACCGGCGTAGTCATGCGACTCAATTCCAATCGGGTGATCCCGGTCGATGTGCGGGTGATCGCCAGCAGTGCCGCCGATCTGCCGCTGTTGGTGCAGCAGAATCGCTTTCGCCGCCAGCTGTTCTACAGCCTGCAAGCATTCGAGATCCAAATCCCGGCGCTACGCCAACGGCTGAGCGATATTCCGCTGCTGGTGAAGCACCACTTACGCACGCTGGAACAGCATTTCCAGTGCCGTTTTCGGGTGGATGACGAGGTGATGGTCCAGCTCGGTCTGTATTTGTGGCCCGGCAACGATCTGGAACTAAAGGGGGTGGTGGAGCGTACCGCGATGATGTGCCACGGCCACCATCTACAGTTGGCGGATTTGCCCGAGCACCTGCTCAGCCACCAACCCCTGCTGGAAAGTGAACCACAACCGGGCATGCCGCTATTAACACTGGCCGAGATGGAACGTCAGGCGATCATTCATGCGGCTAACGTCAGCCGCGGGCAATTGAACGAAATGGCGCAGCTGCTGGGCATTGGTCGCACCACGCTGTGGCGAAAAATCAAACAATATCAGATTGATATCCGCCAGTTTAAGCTGCGCCCCTGAGGCCACGCCGTCAGTGGCTGAGTTGCAACACACCGCGCGCCGCATCCAGCATCGCTTTCTGGCCGCTGCGGGTTTTGCTCATGCAGTCGTTCATGCCCACCACCATAGGTATGCCCATCGCCTTGGCCAAAATTGCGCTGTGCGACAGTGCGTTACCGCCGCTCAAGCAGATGCCGAGCACCAGACGACGATCGAGCATCACCACGTCAGACGGCATCAGTTCATCCATCACCAGAATGGACGGCACGGTTAGCATAATCACCGGTAATGGTTGCTGTTGCAGATGACTCAGAGTGCGCCGCAGCATGTCGCGCACGTCCAACTCCCGCGCCCGCATGTATTCATCGTCCAGTTCACGATACTCACCGGCAATGGCTTCCATCTCTTGTCGCCAGGCCTGCTCGGCGCTGCATTGCTGACGGGCGATACGGGTATAGGCCGCCTGCTGCAAATCCGGGTCATCCAGCAGCATGCTGTGCGCACCGAAGATTGCCGCCTGCGGCTTGCCAATTAATGAGCCGGTGCGCTCCGCCAGCCGGTTTAATTCGCTCAGCGTATGCTGCAGTGCCTGGCGCAACCGCTGTTGTTCGTTCAGCACGTCATCGGCGCCAATGGTACGCTCAACCACCGTCGGCCAGAAGCTGAGCGCCTGCCACACCGGGCCACTGGTTACGCTTTCCGCTACCGGAATACCGTGCAGCGAGGGCAGGCTCTGCTCAGATACCGTTTCGCCAAAGTGCTGCTCTGCCAGCGCGCTAAACGCCGCCAGTGCCTGTTCGGCCTGCGGCCCACCTGCAATCAGCCGAATGGTATCGCCGTGGCGCACCTGTAAAAGCGCAAGCTGGTTAAGACTACGCGGATTGGCGCACTGGCCCTGCTTTTCCAGCACCAGTTCGGCATCGAAGGGGGCCAACGCTTCCGCTAGTCGGGCGGCCGGGCGGGCGTGCAACCCATGCGGGTTCTGTACCGTCCAATTGACGCTTTTCCCCTGAGCCAGCGGCAATTCAGCGCTTTGAGCAACCGGCGCGGCGGCTTCCCCCAACTGCGCCTGTTTGGCCTGCAACGCACCTTGCGCCTCGGCCAGTACCTGTTCCAGCCCGGCACCGGCATTGGCAGCCACCACCGCAGCCAGCGTCCCTTCGACCAGCGGTGCCGAACACAGCCGGACTTTGGCGGCCACCGACGGCTCCAGCAAGTCGATCGCAGTTTCGGCACTCAGCAACGCACTGCCCAAATCCATCAGCACCACAATGCCCGCTGCGTCAGCCACCGACTCAATCGCTTCCATCACTTTGACCGCATCGGTGCCTATCGGGTGTTCCGCATCATCGACCCCTGCCGCCAGCACCAGCTTGCAGCCATCGCCACGCATCATCTGCAACGCCAGTTCTTCAACTCCGCGCGCCAACAGCGCACTGTGTGAAACTACAACGATATTGATCATCTCGCCTCCTGCTATTGACCGGCGACCGCTGCCAGCGTTTTCATCATCAGCATCACCGAGGTGGCACCCGGATCCTGATGACCGATGCTGCGCTCACCCAGGTAACTGGCACGCCCTTTGCGTGCCTGCATGGTGATGGTGCTTTCAATCGCCTGCTCCGCCCGTTCACTGGCGCGCTGTAGGGCCTCCGCCACGCTTAGCTGCTGCAGAGCCGACTGGCCCAGGCTTTCCACCACTGGCCACCAGACATCACACATGGTTTTATCACCCGGCTCCGCCTTGCCGCGCATCACCACACCTTCGACGCCTTCCTGCATCATTTGATGCAGCTCCGCCAGATCCAGGCTCTGCTTGGCATTGGTCGACTGCGCAGCGCGGATGAAGAAGGTGCCAAACAGCGGACCACTGGCTCCCCCCACGCTGGACAGCAGCGTCATGCCGGTGTTCTTCAGGATAAAACCGATGTCTTTGTCCGCCACCGAAGGCAGCTTTTCCACCACCTTGTTGAAGCCACGGTTCATATTCAGCCCGTGGTCGGAATCCCCGATCTCGGTATCCAGCCGGGTTAGAAAATCACGCTGCTGCGCAAACACGTCGCCGCAACACATCAGCCAGTCGACCACTTGTTGTTTGGTTAACGCCATGACTCCTCCTCAGCAACCCCAACGCAGCGCAGGCGTTTTCACCGGCGCATCCCACAGGGACAACAGTTCGTCATCCACCTTCAGCAGCGTGATTGAGACCCCTTGCATATCCAGCGATGTGCAATAGGACCCCACCAGGCTGCGCTCAACAATCATGCCCGCTTCGGCACAACGCTCCGCCAATCGGTGATAAACGCCATACAGTTCGGACAGTGGCGTTGCGCCCAGGTTATTTACCAGTGCGATCACCCGGTCTCCACGCGTCAGCGGTTGTTTGGTCTGTACTTCATCGCGCCATTCGCCCTGTTGACGATCCCAGACGCGGATGGTGCGCTGGTAATGACCATGGTCGATCAGGGTATGGAACATGTCGTCCACCGCCGCATTCAGGGTGGTGAATGGGCGACGCGCAATGCCCGGTTCACCGTGAATACCGACGCCGAATTCCATCTCGTTTTCCGCCAGCACGAATGACGGCTTGCCGGCAGCCGGTACGGTACAGGCCCCCAGCGCGATACCGATCGAATGCCCGTGATTATTGATGTTGTGGCCCAGCGTCACGATGCTATCGAGGCTGTCGCCACGCGCCGTTGCCGCACCGAGCAGTTTCTCCATCAGCACGGTATTGGCCACCCCGCGTCGCCCGGCGGTGAACAGGCTGTCTTTAACCGCCACGTCATCATCCACCAGCACCGTCGCCACCTGGACACCGCTGTCATGCAGCAGCTCAGTGGCGGTTTCAAAGTTCAGTACGTCACCAGTGTAGTTTTTAATCAGCAACAACACCCCGGCACCGCCGTCGATCGCCTGGCCGCACTCGTACATTTTATCCGGCGTTGGCGAGGTGAAAATTTCCCCTGGGCAGGCACCGTCGAGCATGCCTTCGCCGACAAAACCGCAGTGCATCGGCTCGTGACCGCTGCCGCCGCCGGACAGGATCGCCACCTTGCCCGCCACCGGCGCATCGGCGCGGGTGACAAACACCGGTTCCTGATGCACCAACAGCTCAGGATGAGCCTCTGCCAACCCCAGCAGTTGCTCTTCCAGTACCGACTCAACCTTGTTAATCAGTTTTTTCACGGTTATTTCCTCGTTTGGCCAACGGGGCGCAGCCAGTAAACTGCGCCCCTGCGGTATCAGCTTGAATGTTGTTGCAGCCAGGCGCTGCCCAGCCGGTCTGCCGTCAGAATGGCCGCCTGTACGCTGGCAGGCGTGACCTCGAACGGCATATTGTGGATGGTTTCGCCTGCCGCGCAGCTGGCTTCGGCCACCGCCATAATTTTCTCTGCCGGGTCGCCGTTAACGCCCATTTGCGCCAGCGTGATGGGCAAGCCGAGACGCTGGCAGAACTCCAGCACCGTTTCGATCTGCACCATACTGCTGTTTTGCAGCACCAACTGTGACAGCGTGCCAAACGCCACTTTTTCGCCGTGGTACAGGTGGTGACACTCTTCCAGCACGGTAAAACCGTTGTGAATGGCGTGCGCGGCCGCCAGGCCACTGCTTTCGAAACCGATGCCGCTCAAATAGGTATTGGCCTCGATAATGCGCTCGACCGCTTCCGTCACCACACCGGCCTCAACCGCCAGCTTGGCCTTAACGCCCTCCGCCAGCAGCGTCTCATAGCACAACCGTGCCAGGCTCAATGCCGCCAGCGTGGATTTGCCGCCCGCCATGCTGGTCGCCTGGGCATCGAAACAGGCCTGCGCCTCAAAATAGGTTGAAAGCGCGTCGCCCATGCCTGCAACCAGCAACCGCACCGGCGCCCTGGCGATAATCGCGCTGTCCATTATCACCATGTCCGGATTACTGGTGTGGATCAGATATTCGTCAAATTCGCCCTGTTCGGTGTAGATCACCGACAGCGCACTGGTGGGCGCATCGGTGGAAGCAATAGTCGGGATCAGCACCACCGGCAGATGCTGGTAATGGGCGATAGCCTTGGCGGTGTCCAACGTTTTACCGCCACCGACGCCAATCACACCGCGACAGCCATGGGCCTTCAGTTCCTGGCCCAGCCGGTCGATTTCCTTATGGCAGCATTCGCCGTTGAACACACAGGCGTGATGCCTCACCCCGTGCTGGTGCAAGCTGCCCATCAGGGTATCGCCCGTCAGCTTCATCACAAAGTCGTCGGCGATCACGAAATAATGGTCGGCAAGGGCTTTCGCGTATTTGCCCACGGCGGCCAATGCGTTGGCGCCCTGGATGTACTTGCCTGGAGACTGGATGATTCTCAACATAACCGGATCCTTGTAGGGAAATTGGCGATGGTAACGTTCAGATATCAGGTGATGGTGCGTCGGTCTTGTGCCGTCGCGTTGTTATGGACTGACTATAGGGCTTGCCGAAGGCTTTGCGACCTCCGGCATTTTTGTTTCATTATGGAACATTACTTTACCCATGGCGTTTCATAATGAAACTCTGCCGAGGCTTTTTTAGCCGGTAAAGCGAACTGGCGCACAACCCAACGTATAGCTGCGTAAAGAGTGGATTCTGTAGGCATTTCAGCTTTAATTTTGACCATCTTTACCCTATCCTTACCGCCATTACTGGGAATGGGCGAATACAGCCCGACTGATGGGATGAATAACGATGAAACGGACAAAAAACATCAACCGAGAGACGTTCCGCAAGTCCTGGCGCGACTACCGTGTTGCGCCCGTAGCCTTGGCGATCAGCGCAGTCTTTATGCTCGCCGGCTGCGAGAAGAGCGATGAAACGGTCTCTATGTATCAAAATGCCGACGACTGTTCGCGCACCAACCCTTCAATGAGCGAGCAGTGCACCACTGCCTATAACAACGCCTTGAAAGAAGCCGCAAAAACCGCGCCAAAATACGCGACTCGCGAAGACTGTGTCGCCGAGTTCGGTGAAGCGCAGTGTACTCAGGCACCCGCCCCGGCACAGGCCGGTATGGCAGCCGAGTCACAGAGCAGCGGCAGCATGTGGATGCCATTGATGGCAGGCTACATGATGGGCCGCATGATGGGCGGCTCCGGCTTTGCTCAACAGCCGCTGTTCACCTCTAAAAACGCCGCCAGCCCGGCCAACGGCAAATTCGTTGATGCCTCTGGCAAGAGCTACGGCCCGGCCACCGCTGGCGGCCGCACCATGACGGTGCCAAAAACCGCCATGGCACCAAAACCGGCAGTGACCAATACCGTCACCCGTGGTGGCTTTGGCGAATCCGTCGCCAAACAGACCAGCATGCAGCGCAGCAGTGCGACCTCCAGCTCACGCAGCATGGGCGGTTAATGCATGAAACGCGTTGCGATCACCGAACGCCCGGACTGGCGCGAAAAGGCCACCGAATTCGGCTTCCGCTTCCACACCATGTATGGCGAACCCTACTGGTGTGAGGACGCCTATTATCAATTCACGCTGGCGCAGATTGAAGAAATTGAAAACGCCACCGCCGAACTGCACCAGATGTGCCTGCAGGTGGTGGAGAAAGTGGTCGCCAGCGATGCGCTGATGGCCAAGTTCCGCATCCCGAAACACACCTGGGAGTTTGTCCGCAGTTCATGGCGGACCAGCCAGCCGTCGCTGTATTCACGTCTTGATCTGGCCTACGACGGTATCAATCCGCCCAAGCTGCTGGAGAACAACGCCGATACCCCGACCTCACTGTATGAAGCGGCCTTTTTCCAATGGCTGTGGCTGGAAGACCAGATTAACGCCGGCAAGCTCAGCCCGGAGTCCGATCAGTACAACAGTCTGCAGGAAAAACTGATCGAGCGTTTCGCCGAGCTGAAAGCACACCACGGTTTCGGTCTGCTGCACCTGGCCTGTTGCCAGGACAGCGAGGAAGATCGCGGCACCGTGCAATATCTGCAGGACTGCGCGCTGGAAGCCGGAGTCCCGACCGAATTCCTGTTTATGGAAGAGATTGGTCTGGGTGAAAAAGGCCAGTTTACCGACCTGCAGAATCAGGTCATCGGTAACCTGTTCAAGCTTTACCCGTGGGAATTCATGCTGCGCGAGATGTTTTCCACCAAGCTGGAAGATGCCGGCGTGCGCTGGCTGGAACCGGCGTGGAAAAGCATTATTTCCAACAAGGCCCTGTTGCCGATGCTGTGGGAAATGTTCCCGGATCACCCCAACCTGCTGGCGTCGTACTTTGCAGAAGACGATCATCCACAGCTCGATCACTACGTCACCAAGCCGCTGTTCTCGCGCGAAGGTGCCAATATCCAGATCGTGCAGAATGGTCAGCAGGTTGCCAGCGTCGACGGCCCTTACGGCGAAGAAGGCATGATCGTGCAGCAGTTCCACCCGCTGCCACAGTTCGAAGGCAGCTATACGTTGATCGGCAGCTGGCTGGTTGACGATCAACCCTGCGGTATCGGCCTGCGTGAAGATCGTGAGCTGATCACCCAAGATCTGTCGCGCTTCTACCCGCACATCATCCTCGGCTGACGAAAACTCGCCAGAGACCTGAAATGCAAACGCCAGTCTGAGACTGGCGTTTTTTATTTAACCGACCTGCACCGACAGCATGCTCAATGAGCTCATCTCAATGCCATCAACCGGTACGGTTATCGCTTCCTTGCCGTCCCAACTGCCAAGTACGTATAGCAGCGGCAGGTAATGCTCCGGCGTCGGGTTCGACAGCGCCGCGCCTTCATGCTGCATAAAACTCACCAGTGGGTGGTTATCGCCCTGATAATTCAGGTTATCCCGCACGAACTTGTCAAACGACGTGGCCCACGGATAAGGCGTCGCGTCACCCTGCCATTTCACCATCCGCAGGTTATGCACCACGTTACCGCTGGCCACGATCATAATTCCCCGATCGCGCAGCTCCGCCAGCTTGCGGCCCAGCTCATAATGGTATTCCGCCGGCTGAGTGCCGTCGATGCTGAGCTGCACGACCGGAATGTCCGCCTCAGGATACATTTTGATCAACACGCCCCAGGTACCGTGATCCAAACCCCATTCACTGACGTCAGCCTTGACGCGAACTGGCTCCAACACTTGCTGGATCTGCGCGGCCAGTTCAGGTGAACCAGGAGCCGGATACTGGGTATCAAACAGCGCCTGTGGGAAACCACCAAAGTCATGGATGGTTTTCGGCTTTTCCATCGCGGTAACCGCAGTACCATGAGTATACCAGTGCGCTGAAACGGCAACGATGGCCTTCGGGCGTGGCAAGGTTTCACCCAACGTACGCCATGCACGGGTGTAGCGGTTTTCTTCCAGCGCGTTCATCGGGCTACCGTGGCCGAGGAAAAGTGCTGGCATACGAGAGGTGTTCATACAGGATCCTTGGTTGGTCACAATACATTCTGTGGACCAGACTACGCCGTTTACCGGGGTAAAACAGCCGGATAACCATGATGATGATTTTCAATAAATTTGAATGGTTAAAACCAGGGATGGAGCACCGTTTTCAGCCACAAAAAAAGCCGCGTATGCGGCTTCAGACTAATGACAAACCTCATACCTGCCCAGAGCGAGTAGAGGCCGATAAATAAAAATCAGGAA
>NZ_JBQZFV010000019.1:0-90059 GCF_052691735.1 Serratia sp. NA_13 | reverse complement strand
CCTTAGTGAAGAACCTATTGGCTTAGGTTCAGTAACAGTGGGTTCAGCATGCTGAACCCACTGGTTTATTTTTAATGCGAACTGCCCTGGGAAATTCCCAGTCCGGTTTGCGAACGAACAAACTGGGCACGGAAGCGTTCACGTTCCTGTTGCCCGGCCAGTGAGCTGTCGCTGACCGAGAACAGCCAGGTGCCGATAAAGGCGACCAGCATCGAGAACAGTGCCGGATACTCATAAGGGTAAATGGCTTTTTCGTGTCCCAGGATCTGTACCCAAATTGTCGGGCCAAGGATCATCAGGAGCACCGCCGTCAGCAGGCCAAGCCAACCTCCAACCATGGCGCCGCGAGTGGTCAGGCGTGACCAGTACATCGAAAGAATGATAATCGGGAAGTTACAACTGGCAGCGATAGAGAAGGCCAGCCCGACCATAAAGGCGATGTTCTGTTTCTCAAACAAAATCCCCAGCGCAATGGCCACGATGCCCAGGATGATCACGGTAATTTTGGAAACCCGCAGTTCATCACGTTCAGTTGCCTTACCGTTTTTAATCACGCTGGCGTACAGATCGTGAGATACCGCAGAAGCCCCTGCCAGCGTCAGGCCGGCAACCACCGCCAGAATGGTGGCGAAGGCGACCGCCGAAATAAAGCCGAGGAAGAAGTTACCGCCGACGGCGTTGGCCAAATGCACCGCCGCCATATTGGTGCCGCCTAACAGCGCGCCGGTTGCATCTTTGAACGCCGGATTAGGGCCGACTAATAAAATCGCGCCGAAGCCGATAATAAAGGTCAGGATATAGAAGTAACCGATAAAACCGGTAGCATAGAACACACTCTTGCGGGCTTCTTTGGCGTCGCTGACGGTAAAGAAACGCATCAGAATATGCGGCAGGCCGGCGGTACCAAACATCAGTGCCAACCCCAGCGAAAGCGCAGAAATGGGGTCAGAAACCAGGCCACCCGGGCTCATGATAGCTATGCCTTTCGGATGCACCTTCACGGCTTCGGCAAACAGGGTATTGAAGTCAAAATTGACCGACTTCATCACCATCAGCGCCATAAAACTGGCACCGGCCAGCAACAATACCGCTTTGATAATCTGTACCCAAGTGGTTGCCAGCATGCCGCCGAACAAGACGTACAACACCATCAGGATGCCGACCAGGATCACCGCCACATGGTAGTTGAGACCGAACAACAACTGAATGAGCTTACCGGCCCCAACCATCTGTGCAATCAGGTACAGCGCGACCACCACCAGTGAACCGCAGGCCGAAAGTGTGCGGATGGGTTTTTGCTTCAGGCGGTAGGAAGCCACGTCGGCAAAGGTATAGCGGCCCAGGTTGCGCAGGCGTTCCGCAATCAGGAACAAAATGATCGGCCAGCCGATCAGGAAGCCGATGGAGTAAATCAGCCCGTCATAGCCAGAGGTGTACACCAGTGCGGAAATACCCAGGAAAGAAGCGGCTGACATAAAGTCGCCGGCAATCGCCAGACCGTTCTGCAGGCCGGTGATTTTGCCGCCGGCGGTGTAATAGTCCTGCCGTGAACGAGTTCGTTTGGAAGCCCAGTAGGTGATGTACAGCGTGGCTCCGACAAACAGCACGAACATCACGATCGCCTGAATGTTCAACGGCTGGCGATGTACTTCGCCACTGATGGCATCGGCAAAAGCCAGGCCCGGCAGCATCAGCAGGGCGGCGACAGACAATAAAGGCCTCATTTCTTCACCTCACGCAAAATTTCTGCAGTCAGGCGATCGAACTCGCCGTTGGCGCGGAATACGTAGATCCCGGTCAACACGAAAGAGATCACGATCAGGCCGACACCTACCGGGATCCCGCGGGTAATGGTCGATCCTTCAGCGATCGGTGTGCCCAACCACTGTGGTTCGAAGGCGATCAATAAAATAAAGCTGACGTACAGCGCCAGTGTAATCAGTGAAAGCAGCCAGGCGAATCGGCTACGTTTTCGCACCAGTTTTATAAAGCGCGGGTTTTCCTCAATCCCTTGATAAATGGTGTCATTCATCAGAGCATCTCCAGTAGGTATTGATAGAGTACGCCGCGCTTAATGCCGAACACCGGGTTATTTTCCCGCTGTTCGGCCTGAGGCGGCGGAAATTACGACGGAACTTTCATTGATTGTTTTTCTTCCAACAGCTTATCGACTACGGCCGGATCCGCTAGCGTTGAGGTATCACCCAAATTGCTGGTATCACCGGCGGCAATTTTGCGCAGGATGCGGCGCATGATCTTGCCGGAGCGCGTTTTTGGCAGAGAGTCTGTCCAGTGCAGCACGTCCGGTGTGGCGATCGGTCCTATTTCTTTACGTACCCAGTTACGTACTTCGGTATATAGCTCAGGCGTCGGTTCTTCACCGTGATTCAGCGTGATATAGGCGTAAATCGCCTGGCCCTTGATGTTATGTGGAATACCGACCACCGCCGCTTCGGCAATTTTCGGGTGGGAGACCAGGGCCGACTCGATCTCGGCGGTCCCCAGACGGTGGCCAGACACGTTAAGTACGTCATCGACACGGCCAGTGATCCAGTAATAGCCATCTTCGTCACGGCGTGCGCCGTCACCGCTGAAATACATCCCTTTAAAGGTGGAAAAGTAGGTTTGTTCGAAACGATCGTGGTCGCCGAACAGCGTGCGAGCCTGCCCTGGCCAGGAGTCGGTGATCACCAGGTTGCCTTCACAGGCACCCTCCTGCACAGTGCCGATATTATCGACCAGCGCCGGCTGAACACCAAAGAACGGCCGCGTAGCGGAACCGGCTTTCAACTCGGTGGCTCCGGGCAGTGGGGTGATCATAAAGCCGCCGGTTTCGGTCTGCCACCAGGTGTCGACGATCGGGCATTTGCCGTTGCCGATTTTATTGTAATACCACTCCCAGGCTTCCGGGTTGATTGGCTCGCCGACCGACCCCATGATGCGCAGTGAGTCGCGTTGGGTGCTTTCGATAGCTTTGTCACCTTCGGCCATCAGGGCACGAATGGCGGTAGGAGCGGTATACAGGATATTGACCTGGTGTTTGTCGATCACCTGTGACAGACGGTTAACGCCAGGGTAGTTGGGCACCCCTTCAAACATCAGGGTAATGGCACCGCAGGCCAACGGGCCGTATAACAGATAGCTATGGCCTGTGACCCAACCGACGTCGGCGGTACACCAATACACATCGCCGTCGTGGTAATCGAAGACGTATTTAAAGGTCATGGCGGCATACACCAGATAACCGCCGGTGGTGTGCAACACGCCCTTGGGTTTACCGGTCGAGCCAGAGGTATAAAGGATAAACAGCGGATCTTCCGCATTCATCTCTTCTGGTGGACAGTCGGCTGACACACCCTGAGTCAGTTCATGCCACCACAGATCGCGGCCTTCCTGCCAGTAACCCGGTTTGCCGGTACGCTGGAACACGACGACGTTGGTAATGCTTTTCACGCCTGGATTTTTCAGCGCGTCATCGACATTTTTCTTCAGCGGAACCGCGCGTCCGGCGCGCAGGCCTTCGTCGGCGGTGATAACCAGTTTGGAGTTAGAATCAATAATGCGCCCGGCCACGGCTTCCGGCGAGAAACCGCCAAAGATCACCGAATGTACGGCCCCGATGCGGGCGCAGGCCAGCATGGCGACAGCTGCTTCCGGCACCATTGGCATATAGATAGCTACGACGTCGCCTTTCTTGACGCCCAGTTTTTTCAGCACGTTGGCGAATTGGCAGACATCATGGTGCAGCTGTTTATAGGTCACCTGTTTTGACTGGGTGGGATCGTCACCTTCCCAGATAATGGCGGTTTGGTTGCCGCGTTCGGCCAGGTGGCGGTCGAGGCAGTTGGCTGCCAGGTTCAGGGTGCCGTCTTCAAACCAGCGAATGCTGATATGGCCCGGATCGAATGAGGTGTTTTTTACCCGGGTATAAGGTTTTATCCAGTCGAGGATTTTTCCCTGCTCACCCCAGAACGTTTCTGGGTCTTGCACAGATTGTTGATAATATTGTTGGTATTGCGTCGGATTAATCAGGGCGTGTTCTGCAATTGCAGAAGGAATAGCGTGTTTATGCACTTGGCTCATGGCTTTTCTCCTTGAAGTTGTTAATGATATGTCAAATGAAGGTTAAGTATAGTTTGCTCCGATTCTTTGTTTCTTTTTTGGGCGGCAGATCACGCAACGAAGATATTGATTTGTAATAGTTCTACCCCATTTGTGTGGGGTATCTACCTGTTTGGCGGGAGAAAACGGTTAGATAGGAAGTTTTAGTCAGAAAACGTTATATAAAGAACTAAAAAGAATAACCAATTCGGTCATGAATGTACGTTTTATAGATAATAGTGAATATAAAGAACGCATTTAAACTATTCAGGAATATAGTTTGACTGAATTGCTATAAGTAAAGCGCCTAGAAATTGTTATTAATTAAATAGAGTGTGGCTTCTCCAGACGATGATCATCATTATTTTTCATTTTAAAAACTTACGCGTAACATAATAGAAACATAATCATCAGACTAAATATGCAGGATTAGCGAAAGTTAACGTACTTTTATCCACCTTGGAACGCCGGGTCTTGGAAGGTTCTGTGAGATATTTCACAGGAAATTATGCTTTTAATTACAATAAATTATGCCTTTCGAAATTGACAATCAGATTCTGTATGGGGTGTGATTTACAGAAAAGCCAGCTAAAACAAGTCTTGCAGACCATGCTGTCCAAATGGTACAGATTTAGACAGCGTTGCACTAAGGGCAGGTGGGCGCCTCCTGGTTATTAACATAAGCCTGTATTAAATGATTAAGTATTCTTTTCGGCGCGTTATTATAAATGTGCCGAAAAGAGTCTTTGAGGACTTTTTGGGTATGAAGAGTGTAAAAATAAGTCTTGCCTGGCAAATTATGATTGCATTGGCGTTGGGTATTGTCGTTGGGGCGGTGCTCCATAATCAAACTGAATCCCGAGAGTGGTTGGTCAGTAATATTCTCAGCCCGGCCGGTGATATATTTATCCGCCTGATTAAGATGATTGTGGTGCCGATCGTTATTTCGACGCTGGTGGTGGGTATTGCCGGAGTGGGGGATGCGAAAAAGTTAGGCCGGCTCGGGTTGAAAACCATTATTTACTTCGAAGTAATCACTACTATTGCCATCGTGGTCGGGCTGACGTTGGCTAATGTTTTTCAACCCGGTCATGGCATCGACATGTCGACGCTGACTGCGGTGGATATCTCGCAGTATGAACAAACCACCGAGCAGGTGCAAAGTGGCTCACACAGCCTGGTTGCCACCATTTTGTCGTTGATCCCGTCAAATATCTTCGCCTCAATGGCGAAAGGCGACATGCTGCCGATTATCTTTTTCTCGGTGCTGTTTGGCCTGGGTCTGTCGTCACTACCGAAAGAAACCAAAGAGCCATTGCTGAAGGTGTTTAAAGCGGTTTCCGAAAGCATGTTTAAAGTTACGCATATGATTATGCGTTATGCGCCGATTGGGGTGTTTGGTCTGATTGCAGTGACGGTGGCCAACTTTGGCTTCGCCTCGTTGTTACCCCTGGCCAAACTGGTACTGCTGGTGTACCTCGCGATTGTCTTCTTTGCGTTGGTGGTACTGGGGGCAGTCGCCCGTTTCTGTAACCTGCGTATCTGGACGCTGATCCGCATCCTGAAGGATGAGTTGATCCTGGCCTTTTCCACTGCCAGTTCGGAAACGGTGTTGCCGCGTATCATTGAAAAGATGGAGGCTTATGGCGCGCCGAAGGCGATCACCAGTTTTGTAGTACCGACCGGTTACTCCTTCAATCTGGACGGTTCAACGCTGTATCAGAGCATTGCCGCTATCTTTATTGCGCAGCTGTATGGGATTGAGCTGTCCCTGGGCCAGGAAATTGTGCTGGTGGTGACGCTGATGCTTACCTCCAAGGGGATTGCCGGTGTGCCGGGTGTTTCCTTTGTGGTGCTGTTGGCGACGCTGGGAAGTGTGGGGATCCCGTTAGAGGGTCTGGCGTTTATCGCCGGCGTAGATCGAATCCTGGACATGGCGCGGACCGCACTGAACGTGGTAGGCAATGCGCTGGCGGTGCTGGTGGTAGCAAAATGGGAACATCAGTTCGACAGTAAAAAGGCTTTGGCCTTCGAGAAAGAGTTCTTGTCTGGCAAGGCCAGGCAGATAACAGACTCTTAACCACTTTTGGGCGAGATCGTTATGACGAATAAACCCGCCTGATGGCGGGTTTAGGTTGCTGACAAAGCAGGAAAAAGCGTGGTTTTTCCTGCTTTGTGGTGAGCAGCCGAAAATCAATAAATTGATTTTCCTGATTTTTTTTTATCGGCCTCTACTCGCTCTGGGCAGGAATGAGGTTTGTCATCAGTCTGAACCCGCCTGATGGCGGGTTTTTTATCGTATCGGGCTCAGCAGGAAGGGGAAGAACCCTGAGCCGGCAGGAAGCGCAGCGGATCCAATGCGGTAGCACGATAACGGATCTGGAAGTGCAGCATCACCTTATCGGTTCCTGTGCTGCCCATGGTGGCAATCTTCTGCCCGGCTTTCACTTCCTGAGCATTGCGAACCAACAGGGTATTGTTGTGGGCATAGGCACTGATGTACTCATCATTGTGTTTGATCATAATCAGATTGCCATAACCGCGCAGTTGGTTGCCGACATACACCACCCGTCCTTTGGCTGCGGCAAAGACCGGTTGTCCGCGGCTACCGGCGATATCGATGCCTTTATTGCCCCCGTCGGCGGTCGAATACTTGCTGATAATGTTGCCCTGGGTGGGCCAGCGCCAGCATTTGATACTGCTGCGGATCGGTGGCGCAACGGCTGCAATCTGGCTGGTTGACTGTGTTTTGCGTGTCTTGCCTTTCTTTGCCGTCGCGTTATTTAATGCCAGCT
Source organism: Serratia sp. NA_13 (assembly GCF_052691735.1). Lineage (NCBI taxonomy): Bacteria > Pseudomonadati > Pseudomonadota > Gammaproteobacteria > Enterobacterales > Yersiniaceae > Serratia > Serratia sp. NA_13. The sequence goes on along the minus strand of NZ_JBQZFV010000019.1, from coordinate 83,163 downwards.
TTTGGCCAATCTTGAGGTTGTAGGGTTTGGGGATTTTATTGCGCCGGGCCAACTCGCTGACTTCGCTGTTGGTGATCCAGGCAATGTAGAAGAGCGTATCGCCACGTTTGACGGTATAAGTGTTGCCGTTATAGCTGCCTCTGGCCAACCGATCATAATCGCGGTCATAGCTGTTCGATTTCTTTCCGGAGCCGCACCCCAGTAATCCCAGACTGATTACGCACACGGCAATCAGCCGCCATACAGCGAATGTGCTTCCCATACTCAAATATCGTCCTTAAACGTCGTCGCGTTCTATTGTGATCTGCCTATAGTAACATCAACGGTCAGGTGGTCAAAAACGCCGCCATGGACTAAATTTTGCCGGCTCAGGCCGAAGGTTTTGCCGTTTGGCTCAAAAATGTTCATGGATTGGGAACAACTGATATGCAAGAAACCTTAACGCTTTCCGGTTATCTGGTGCTGGCCGCCACACTATTAGTGGCTTATGTGATCTTCGGCATTGCCGGTTTTGGTTCCGCGTTAGTCGCCAGTCCGATAATGGTACTCTATATGCCGGTGGCGAAAATCGTCCCGTTGCTGGCTCTGCTGGATATGTGCGCGGCTATTGTTAACGTCAGTCGCGATGGGCGGAATGCCCAATGGCCTGAATTAAAAAGGCTGGTCCCATTGATGGTTATCGGCAGCCTGTTGGGGGCAGCGATTCTGCTAAAGACTCGACCCGAAATTCTGTTGCTGGCGCTGGGGGTTTTTGTGGTGTTCTACGCGCTCTATTCACTCAGTGGTTTAAAGCCCGCTCGGCAATTTTCACCCAGAGCGGCCGTGCCTTTTGGTTTGGTGGGGGGAATATTCAGCGCACTATTTGGCAGCGGTGGCTTTATCTACGCCATTTATCTCAGCGGCCGGATCGAGAAAAAAGAGGCTTTCCGCATAACCCAAACCACGCTGATTGGTATGAGTACCCTGACTCGGGTGGTCATTTTTGCTCTGGCGGGTGTTTATCTGGACGTTGACTTATTACTGCTGGCACTAGTGCTGGTGCCGGGCATGCTGGTGGGGATTATCCTGGGCCGTTACTTCACGCTGAAGATGTCGCGTGAGCAATTCCTCAAGCTCATCAATGTGATCTTGTTTGCTTCCGGCGCTATGTTGATTGTTAAGTACTTTAGTTGACGGCGATGGCGGGGCGAAGTTGAACTCCCAACGGTTATAGCTCACCAGATTGTTCACGATGATTTTTTTATCAAATTGACATGGACTGCTGCTTTTATAATCCCAGCTCAAACCTTTAAACACATTGATCACACCTCGCTCAATGCTGGTGTACCAACAGTGGATTCGCTGTGGCGTGGCAGCCTGTGGGGAGAAGGCATTATACCCACCAGGATTCCCCTCGACGATATGTCAATGGATGGGTATTTGAGGCAGAAAAAAATTTCCGAATGTCGTTGAGTATTCGTATGAAAATTAGATGGATAATTGTTTTTAGACTGAATGCTTGATTTTGCAAATAATATTATTCTACGGATATTTTTATACATAAGTAACGTATGAGTAGAGACCGATTATTTTTTTTTGCTGGCAAGTTGCTAATGCATCACCTATAACTAACTGGGTTTTTAATTATTGCAATTGTAAGCGTGCTAACGATTAATAATACATTAATATCTAATCGATAGGATATTTATTTAAGGAACAGGCCAAGTCTGAACTGGCAGTGATTAAAAACTTCGAGCATGATCTTTTGGATAAGGTGTGTTGCCTTTTTTATTGTAAAAATACAGTAAAAATAATGTGTTGTGCGTAAATTACTTGGAGGTGGGCAGGGGCGTTACAAGGGTTGATTTTATTATTTAGAATAATGAGGTGTTCTTGTTTTTCCTGCTTTACCCGTAATTATAACCGGTTGAAAATAATATTTTTTAACCGGTGGTGGGGTTGTGGGTAATTAGGTTTTGAGGGGGCGACTCGTGTGAGGATATATCGCAGAGTTAATTCTGAAACGGAATTTGCACTTTTTAGATTAGATTCTAGTCTGAATTAGAACCTAATTTAACATCTCCACTACTTCCTATGGGAGAGTGTCATGAGCAAACCGATCAAGAATATCGTCATTGTGGGCGGCGGTACTGCGGGCTGGATGTCCGCCTCATACCTCGTCCGGGCGCTCCAACAGCAGGCGCACATTACGCTCATCGAATCTGCGGCGATCCCCCGGATCGGCGTGGGCGAGGCGACCATCCCGAGTTTGCAGAAGGTGTTCTTCGACTTCCTCGGGATACCGGAACAGGAGTGGATGCCCCAGGTGAACGGTGCGTTCAAGGCTGGCATCAAGTTCGTTAATTGGAGAATGTCTCCCGACCACTCGCGTAACGATTACTTCTACCATTTGTTCGGCAATGTGCCGAGCTGCGACGGCGTGCCGCTTACCCACTACTGGCTGCGCAAGCGCGAACAGGGCTTTCAGCAGTCGATGGCGTACGCCTGCTACCCGCAGCCCGGGGCGCTCGACGGCAATTTGGCACCCTGCCTGCACGACGGCACCCGTCAGATGTCCCATGCGTGGCACTTCGACGCGCACTTGGTGGCCGATTTCTTGAAGCGCTGGGCCGTCGATCGCGGGGTGAACCGAGTGGTCGATGAGGTCGTGGAGGTTAACCTGAACGAGCACGGCTTCATATCCAGCCTGATCACCAAGGAGGGCCGGAAGCTGGAGGCGGATCTGTTCATCGACTGCTCCGGCATGCGGGGGCTCTTGATCAACCAGGCCTTGAAAGAGCCCTTCATTGACATGTCCGACTACTTGCTGTGCGACAGCGCGGTCGCCAGCGCCGTACCCAACGACGACGCGCAAGTGGGGGTCGAACCCTATACCTCCTCGATCGCCATGAACTCGGGGTGGACCTGGAAGATCCCGATGCTGGGCCGGTTCGGCAGCGGCTACGTCTTCTCGAGCAAGTTCACCTCCCGCGACCAGGCCACCACCGACTTCCTCAACCTGTGGGGCCTCTCGGACAATCAGCCGCTCAACCAGATCAAGTTCCGGGTCGGGCGCAACAAGCGGGCGTGGGTCAACAACTGCGTCTCTATCGGGCTGTCGTCGTGCTTTTTGGAGCCCCTGGAATCGACGGGGATCTACTTCATCTACGCGGCGCTTTACCAACTCGTGAAGCACTTCCCCGACACCGCGTTCGACCCGCGCTTGGCCGACGCGTTCAACGCCGAGATCGTCTACATGTTCGACGACTGCCGAGACTTTGTTCAGGCGCACTATTTCACCACGTCGCGCGAAGACACGCCGTTCTGGCTCGCGAACCGTCACGACCTGCGGCTCTCTGACGCCATCAAAGAGAAGATTGAGCGCTACAAGGCGGGGCTGCCGTTGACCACCACGTCGTTCGACGATTCCACGTACTATGAGACCTTCGACTTCGAATTCAAGAACTTCTGGTTGAACGGGAACTACTACTGCATCTTTGCCGGCCTGGGCATGCTGCCCGACCGGTCGCTGCCGCTCTTGCAACTGCGACCGGAGTCGATCGAAAAGGCCGAGGTGATGTTCGCCCGCATCCAGCGTGAGGCCGAGCGTCTGCGGGCGAGCCTGCCGACGAATTATGACTACCTGCGGTCGCTGCGAGAGGGGGAGGTGGGGCTGTCTCGATCCGGGCCGACGCCCGCGTCGCCGGGGTTCCGGTAGTGGAGCGCGCTCTGGACCGAGCATGCGTATTCGCGGCCACGCACGCTGCCGTGGCGGCCTGCGATCCGCTGCAGGCCCGCTCGCTCGTTCTGCAACTGCCGAACCTGAACCGTAACAAGGACGTGCCCGGCATCGTCGGCCTGCTGCGTGAGTTCCTCCCGGTGCACGGCGTGCCCTCCGGCTGGGGCTTCGTCGAAGCTGCCGCCGCGATGCGGGACATTGGGTTCTTCCTGGGGTCGCTCAAGCGGCACGGACACGAGCCGGTGGACGTGGTGCCCGGGCTCGAGCCGGTGTTGCTCGACCTGGCGCGGATGACCGACCTGCCGCCGCGCGAGACGCTCCTGCATGTGACGGTCTGGAACCCCGCGGCAGCCGACGCGCAGCGGAGCTACACTGGGCTCAGCGACGAAGTGCACCTGCTCGAGAGCGTGCGCATCTCGATGGCGGCCCTCGAGGCGGCCATCACGGTGACCGTCGAGCTGCACGAGGTGCCCCTGAGATCGCCCGCGTTCGCGCAAGGGTGCGACGAGCTGGCAGCCTATCTGCAAAAAATGGTCGAATCGATTGTCTATGCGTACCGCTTCATTTCGCCGCAGGTTTTCTACGATGAGCTACGTCCCTTCTACGAACCGATTCGCGTCGGGGGCCAGAGCTACCTTGGCCCCGGCGCCGTAGAAATGCCCCTTTTCGTGATGGATCACGTCCTGTGGGGCTCGCAATCGGACCACCAGGCTTATCGAGAATTCAAAGAGACGTACCTGCCTTATGTGCTTCCCGCGTACCGGGCGGTCTACGCTCGGTTCGCTGGGAAGTCGTCGCTCGTCGACCGCGCGATCGGTGAGGCGCGAGCGGCCGGTGCGCAGGGTGAACCCGTCCGGGCCGGGCTGGCGGCCCTCAACCGGGTCTTCGTGGTCCTGCTGCGCTTCCGGGCACCTCATGTTCAATTGGCGGAGCGGGTGTACGAAGTCGGGCGAAGCGGCCCGGCAATCGGCAGTGGGGGGTACGCGCCCAGCATGCTCGGCGATCTGGCCACGCTCACGCTTGACGCGCGCTCCCGCATCCGCGCCGCTCTCAACGCGTCCTGACGCGCGTCCATCTGTTCCCTTTCATAAGGAGATTTGCCTCCATGACTCAGAAGAGCCCCGCGAACGGGCGCGATAACAACCACTTCGACGTGATCATCCTCGGCTCGGGCATGTCCGGCACCCAGATGGGAGCTATCCTGGCCAAACAGCAGTTTCGCGTGCTGATCATCGAGGAGTCCTCGCACCCGCGGTTCACCATCGGCGAATCGTCGATTCCCGAGACGTCTCTTATGAACCGCATCATCGCCGATCGCTACGGCATTCCGGAGCTCGACCACATCACGTCGTTCTACTCGACGCAGCGTTACGTCTCGTCGAGTACGGGCATCAAGCGCAACTTCGGCTTCGTGTTCCACAAACCCGGCCAGGAGCACGACCCGAAGGAGTTCACACAGTGCGTCATCCCCGAGTTGCCCTGGGGACCGGAAAGCCATTATTACCGGCAAGACGTCGACGCCTACCTGTTGCAAGCTGCCATTAAATACGGCTGCACGGTCCGCCAGAAGACTAAAGTGACCGAATATCACGCCGATAAAGACGGCGTCGCGGTGACCACAGCCGAGGACGAACGGTTCACCGGCCGGTACATGATCGACTGTGGAGGACCCCGCGCACCGCTCGCGACCAAGTTCAATCTTCGCGAAGAGCCGTGTCGCTTCAAGACGCACTCGCGCAGCCTCTACACGCACATGCTCGGGGTCAAGCCGTTCGACGATATTTTCAAGGTTAAGGGGCAGCGTTGGCGCTGGCACGAGGGGACCTTGCACCACATGTTCGAGGGGGGCTGGCTCTGGGTGATCCCGTTCAACAACCACCCGCGGTCGACCAACAACCTGGTGAGCGTCGGCCTGCAGCTTGATCCGCGTGTCTACCCGAAAACGGACATCTCCGCGCAGCAAGAGTTCGACGAGTTCCTCGCGCGGTTCCCGAGCATCGGGGCGCAGTTCCGCGACGCTGTGCCGGTGCGTGACTGGATCAAGACCGACCGTCTGCAGTTCTCGTCGACCACCTGCATCGGCGATCGCTACTGCCTGATGCTGCACGCGAACGGGTTTATCGACCCGCTCTTCTCCCGGGGGCTCGAGAACACTGCGGTAACCATCCACGCGCTCGCGGCGCGCCTTATCAAGGCGCTACGCGATGATGACTTTTCCCCTGATCGCTTCGAGTACATCGAACGCCTGCAGCAAAAGCTTTTGGACCACAATGACGACTTCGTCAGCTGCTGCTACACGGCGTTCACGGACTTCCGCTTGTGGGACGCGTTCCACAGGCTGTGGGCAGTCGGCACGATCCTCGGGCAGTTCCGGCTCGTCCAAGCCCACGCGAGGTTCCGTGCTTCGCGCGACGAGGGCGACCTCGATCATCTCGACAACGACCCCCCGTACCTCGGGTACCTGTGCGCAGACATGGAGGGGTATTACCAGTTGTTCAACGACGCCAAGGCCGAGATCGAGGCCGTAAGCGCCGGGCTCAAACCGTCCGGGGAGGCCGCGGCGCGGATCCACGCCCTCATCGACGAACGAGACTTCGCCAAGCAGATGTTCGGTTTCGGGTACTGCATCACCGGGGACAAGCCGCAGCTCAACAACTCGAAGTACAGTTTACTGCCGGCGATGAAGCTGATGCACTGGACACAAACCAGCGCGCCGGCAGAGGTGAAAAAGTACTTCGACTACAACCCGATGTTCGCGCTGCTCAAGGCGTACATTACGACCCGTATCAGCTTAACTCGTAAGAAGTAATCGGCCGTCGAGGACACAAAAATGATGAGCGACATTCAATGGGTTCAAACGAGCGTCGAGGAACATCCTTCGAGGGTGTACGACGCGACCACGAGCGTGGCCGCGAGTTGGTACGTCGCGATGCGTTCGGACGACCTCAAGGACAAGCCGACGGAGTTGACGCTCTTCGGCCGTCCGTGCGTGGCGTGGCGCGGCGCGATGGGGCAGGCCGTGGTGATGGACCGCCACTGCTCGCACCTCGGCGCGAACTTGGCCGACGGGCAGGTCAAGGACGGGTGCATCCAGTGCCCGTTTCATCACTGGCGGTACGACGAGCAGGGCCAGTGCGTTCATATCCCCGGTCACAACCAGACGGTGCGTCGGCTGGAGCCTGTGCCGCGCTCGGTGCGCCAGCCGACGTTGGTTACCGCCGAGCGATACGGCTACGTATGGGTCTGGTACGGCTCTCCAGAGCCACTGCACCCGCTGCCCGAAATCGCCGCAGCCGACGTCGACAACGGCGACTTTATGCACCTGCACTTCGCGTTCGAGACAACGACGGCTGTCTTGCGGATCGTGGAGAACTTCTACGACGCGCAACACGCGTCCCCCGTGCATGAGCTCCCGATCTCGGCCTTCGAGCTCAAGCTGTTTGACGATTGGCACCCGTGGCCGGAGGTTGAGTCTCTGGCACAGGCGGGCGCGTGGTTCGGTGCCGGGATAGACTTCACCGTGGACCGGTATTTCGGGGTCTTCGGCATGCTGGCACGTGTGCTCGGCCTGAACATGTCGCAGATGAACCTGCACTTCGATGGCTACCCCGGTGGGTGCGTCATGACCGTCTCCCTGGACGGAGACTTCAAATACAAGCTGCTCCAGTGTGTGACGCCGGTGAGCGACGGCAAGAACGTCATGCACATGCTCATCTCGATCAAGAAGGTGGGGGGCGCTTTGCGCCGCGCGACCGACTACGTGCTGTTCGGGCTGCAGACCCGACAGGCGGCGAAGTTCGACGTTAAAATCTGGAACGGGATGAAGCCGGACGGCGGCGGCGCGTACAGCAAGTACGATAAGCTCGTGCTCAAGTACCGTGCGTTCTACCGGGGCTGGGTCGACCGCGTTGCGAGTGAGCGATGATGCGTAAGTCGGCGGCCCTAAACGAGCCGGTCTCGGACAGGTCGTTCCGCCAGGCGCTCGCGAACCTGGCGAACGGCGTCATGGTCATCACGGCGTATGGCGCGGCGGGTCCGCTCGGGCTCGCGGCCAGCAAGTTCGTGTCGGTGCCGCTTTTTCCGAGGTATTCATGACTGTCTGGCTGTTGCAACTGGTGCTGGTGATCGCGCTCTGCAACGTCTGCGGCCGCATTGCCGAACGGCTCGGTCAGTGCGCGGTCGTTGGCGAGATCTCTGCCGGTTTGCTGTTGGGTCCTTCGCTGTTGGGCGTTATCGCACCGGATTTTTACGACGCATTGTTCGGCCCACGCGAGCTGTCGGCGATGGCGCAGGTCGGCGAAGTCGGCCTGATACTGCTGATGTTTCAGGTGGGTCTACATATGGAGTTGGGCGAGACGCTGCGCGACAGGCGTTGGCGCATGCCCGTCGCGATCGCCGTGGGTGGGCTCGTCGTACCGGCTGCGATCGGCATGATCGTCGCCATTGTCTCGAAAGACATGCTCGCCAGCGATGCACCGGCGCTGCCTTATGTACTCTTTTGCGGTGTCGCGCTTGCGATATCAGCGGTACCGGTGATGGCGCGCATCGTCGACGACCTGGCGCTAAACGCCATGGTGGGCGCACGGCACGCAATGTCTGCCGCGATGCTGACGGATGCGCTCGGATGGGTACTGCTTGCAACTATTGCTTCGCTATCGAGCGGGCCTGGTTGGGCATTTGCGCGCATGCTCGTCAGCCTGCTCGCGTATCTGGTGTTGTGCGCGTTCCTGGTGCGCTTCGTGGTTCGACCGATGCTTGTGCGGCTCGCATCGACTGCGCATGCGGCGCGCGACCGCTTGGCCGTGTTGTTATGTTTCGTAATGGCGTCGGCACTCGCGACGTCGCTGATCGGATTTCATAGCGCATTTGGCGCACTTGCCGCGGCGCTGTTCGTGCGGCGCGTGCCCGGCATCGCGAATGAGTGGCGGGATAACGTCGAAGGTTTTGTCAGACTTGTGCTGATGCCGGTGTTTTTCGCGTATGCGGGGCTGCATGCGTCGATAGGCACGATCGATGACGCGGCATCATGGATGTGGTTCGGTGTATTCTTCGCGGGCGGATTCATCGGCAAGTTCGGCGGCAGTTATCTGGGCGCGCGTGCCACCGGGCTTGTGCCACGCGATGCGATGCTGGTGGGTTCGCTGATGAATACGCGCGGCTTGATGGAGCTCATCGTCCTGTCAATCGGTCTGCAGATGCAGATCCTTCCGCCAAAGGTCTATACGATCCTCGTAGTGTTCGCGTTGGTGACGACGGCGCTGACCGTACCGCTGGTTAGATTCACGCTGCGCGTGCAATTGCGAGCGACGCCGGCAATCCCGGACGCCGATAAGTGACGCGCATCTGGCAGGCTGCGCTAATTGAAAATTGCTGCCTCTGGCGGATCGCTACGCATACGCACCATGGCTATAACCAGCGATCGAAAAAAGGACGCCTGTGCTTTCACACTGGCGTCCTTTTTAAGAGGAACCTGGTTATTAACATCGAGTGCGCAAATTCGAAAAACACTGCGCTCTTAACTTTCTAGTTCTGTAACGGTCACCTAAAACCGGACACAGATTTAGGCACATTGCTGTAGTCGGCGTTCATATTCGTCCGGCGATATATTTCCCAGCCGATAATGCCGCCTTTTCAGATTATAAAAACTGTCGATATAATCGATAACGTCTGCAATACCCTGACTTCGGGTTTCATAACAACGGTAGTTAACTCTCTCTGCTTTCAGGCTGCGGAAAAACCTTTCCGTAACAGCATTATCCAGGCAGTGACCTTTTCGGCTCATGCTACCTGTAACTGAACCGTACCGGTTTTGTGGGAGAGACCCTCTTAATGACAATTTTCCGCGTTACCGCGCCTCACGGCGTTTTACGCCCCTCTTTACGCACCCGCTCAATATGGATAGAGAGAAACATAATCTCCTCCGTACTCAGATCACGCTGGTAACTGCGGTGCAGGTGCAAGGCAATCTTTTCCGCGCAGGCCCAGGCTTTAGCATAGTTATTCTTCACCGCGCTGTGCAGGGTTTCGTCATCATCGGGCACTACCGTTCGCGTTAGCATCCGTTGGGTGAAAAATTTCAGGTGAGTGACAAAACGCTGATAGTTTAGCGAATTCTCATCATAATCCAGCCGCAGTTGATACTTCACGAGATGCAGGATCTCTTGCATCACCCGGGTAATATGCATCACTTCCGGTATTTCATTGTTAAGCTGGGCGGTTACCAGGTGCAGGGCGATGAATCCGGCCTCATCCTCCGCCAGTTCGACGCCGAGGCGCTTGTCGATAATCGCCCGTGCTTCCTGCCCCAGTTCGAACTCGCGCGGGTAAAGACGCCGGGTTTCCCACAGCAACGCATTCTTGATAGCCAGTCCTTTCTTTTGCCGTTCGATCGCGTAATGGCAGTGATCTGTCAGGGTGATATAGAGGCTCTCCTGCAGCTTGCCCAACCGGGTACGCGCCAGTTCAATGATGCGATCGCAGGCAGCCATCACCTCCAGTGGGATCTGGCTTAACAATTCACCGAGGCGGTTAACAAGCTCGTCGCTCTGCAGCGAGAATACTTTTTCGATACGTGTTTCGTCGAGAACGTCGCCCACCCGCTGCTGAAAAGCCAGCCCACGGCCCATTACCACCTGTTCGCGTTGCTGCTCATCCAGGATAACAACCACATTATTATTAAGTATTTTGGCGATTCTCATCCAAGCCCCGAAAACAAAAAAACCTGACTTCCGACATAGTCAGAAAATCAGGTTTTGCCTGCAGATGCAGCTACAATCCATTTCTGCAATTTAACACTTTTTCTCTTAGGATTGAACTTCCTACGGGAGAAACGTGATTCGGATCGCGAACACCGGTTACGAATATCAGAACATACGGAAACGGTATTCGATAATCACTTCCGACGAGAGCGTATGGGTCCGCGTATAGCGTCCATCCGTCAGAACCGGCGTTTTTCCGCTGCTTTTATACGACCATCCTGGACCGAACATCGCCCATACCGTCAGGTTTTTAAACGTTGGGTCGGAAGGAACCCAGCGGGTGAAGGCGTTAATTTCACCGGTGCGCACGTGATTGCCTTTGTAATTGAAATTGGCAATGTTGCCGGCTAACCCTACTGCCAGATCCGGCGTCAACTTATAGTCCGATATCGTTGCAAGCATGAGTTCCCCGTCGCGCATGTAGTCATCACCCGCATAGGCCATGGAGATAAAAGTACCGCGCGAGTTTTTACTCATATGCCGCGGGTAAAAGCCGACTTCATTATTGGCTTTCTGAGCATCGGTATAGCCTATGCCCCACTTGCTGCTCCAGCGATCCGCTTTCCATGTCGCGTCGAGAGCGAAATGCCAGGCATTGTTGTCGAAGTCTCGTTTGCTGGCGGGCATGGAAGCATATTCGTCAAGGGCATGGGTCGCGTATATCTGTGTACCGATATTCAGCCGCTCCATGGGTTTGAGATTGGTGAATAGCAGGTGACGGCGCAAGTAGTTGTCGCTTTCGCCATAACCGTATTGCACATCCAGCAGCCGGCTTTTCCACTGCAGGTCACCACTGGTGAGGTGGTTGATTTCACGTCCTGTGTTGGTCTGGAAGTGTTTTTTGTCCGGCGAGTTACGGTCCATCGAGTTTTCGACGTACGCTCCGCGCAGGGTCAAGCTATCATAGCTGACAGCTCCGCTCCAGCCGGAGTAGGTGGTTGGCGACAGGCGCGTTGAGGTAGAGATGACGCCAAAATTTTTCAATACTTGCCAGCCCCATCGGGCGTTGAGCTGTACGTCCGCCACGTCATATTTCAGCTTGATGTTGCGCTGGCCAAACTTGGAATACCCTTCCGCGTTGCTTTTCTTATTTCCGCTCCCGTTGTTATAAAGTACGCCGCGAGAGTTAAAATAATCACTGGCACCCAGTTTGACGGCACTGTAGTAGACGACATCAACGCCGATAATATCAGAAAAGTAACCGGACTGATAATCAATGGAGACACCCTGCGCCCAAGCATTATGCACGCGCTTGGGGTTGGAGTTTTCCTCCTTAAGATATTTCCAGTAATTCTTAAGTGATAATCCCATCTGTGAATCTCGGAAGAAGGGATCGGCAATCACGTTATCCATTAGCGTGGTTTGTTTAATGCCGTCATTATTATCGGCGGCCAAGCAGGTTGCTGAAATGCCGAGCGAAATAAATGCCATAGCAGTACGATTCAGATTCATAAAATACCTTAATAACGGGCTGCGGCGCGCCCTTACCTACGCGCGGCAATATTATCCGAGGCCAATAAAAATAAATTGGCCAATTTTTTATTATTGGTTTTTTAACGCTTTCTTACCGGCTTCGACATATTTTAGTGTGCCGATTTCAGGTACTGTATAGCGGCCGTCTTTATAAACAATTTTTACCACGGCAGCATTGGACAGCGGCTTATTTTTTGCCGGATCATCGGTCAGGCCAGAGATCATTATTTGCATCGATGTTCCTGATGATATCGCCAGAATATTTTTGTCGCCTTCGGTTTTGGCTTTCTTGATGATGGTGTCCAGAGCCGCCTGAGTACGCTCCTTCACCTGGTCATAATTTTCCGCCAACCCTTTGGGGTCGGCTTTGGCCAGCGCGTTTTGGTTATCGCGCACCGCCAGCGTCCCTGCCTTCATGGCGCTGAACAGCGCCGCGCCATCGGCCAGCCCCAGTTGACGCGCTCCGGCGTCAGCCATCTCTTTATTAAAACCGCCTTCAAAGCCGCCGAAGAAGGCTTCGCGCAACCCGGTCAGTTCGGTGAGCTGATAATCCGTGACGCCCGCCTGCTTCAGGATGACAGCCATGGTTTCGCGTTGTCGTCCGGCGTCACTGGTGTAGAAACGGTCAAATTTAATTCCTTTTAATCCTTCGCCTAAATAACGAGCCACCCGTACACCGTCTTCTGTCAGCGGCGAATCGGCCCATCCCTGAACGCGATCAAAAGTATTAAAAAGAGTTTTTCCGTGGCGGGCGAAATAAATGGTAACCGTATCATCAGGAGATATTTTTACGTCATTTTCCGCTGAGCAGGTTGCCGTAATTACAACAACCATTAAAGCTAAAATCCATTTTTTCATTTTATATCCTTCCTTCTATATTCTGTTTTTCCAGATCCCCAAAAATAAAAAAACCACGTCCTGTTTCGGGAGTAACGCTGGCTACTCGCGATATCTGACGTGGGTTTTGCCTGTATTCACAGTAACAATCCAATTGCCGCAAAAATATCACCGAAAATGGGAAATAACATCCACTTTTTTGATACCACATGAATAACCGTGATCGTGTTCACATCATCAAGGGGAAGATAAAAACGCCGGAGGCTCGCCAATGCAAGATAAGGCGAATAGGGAGGTGGGTATGCATAAGAATGACAGTGTCATAACTAAAAACGATTTTATTCTCTGCTGCGGGACGTCTTATTTTATTTGTTGAGCGCTGTCACAGAAAATAGTTAGTGCCTCTGGACAGAAATAAATTCCGGGCGTATTTTCGTTCCCATCCTGGGGTTGTTACTGAAAACAGGCAAAACCTAAGATACTTGTTGCAGCAATATTGCGTGCAGGTGTCTTAGGTTTTTTTTTGCCCCTCATTCAGGCCCTGGCCATCAGACTCAAGGAGCACTCATGAAAACCAAAACCTTCGCCCTCGCACTGCTTTCTGCCTTTGCTTTCACGGCACAGGCAGCACCGTTGAAGATTCTGATCGTCAATGACGACGGTTGTGAATCTTCGGGCAGCACCTCGCTGCAGGATAAGCTGGCGGCTAAAGGCTATGACGTCTGGATGGTCGCCCCGTCCACCAATCAGAGCGGCATAGGCTCTGCTATCACCTTTAAAACCGGAAAGCTTTTCGATGTTAAGAAGGTTGGCGAGAAGCGCTATTGCTTCCCCGGTACGCCGGCTGACGCTGTGGATTTCGGCCTGTGGGGCGTGCTGAAGGATACGCCGCCGGATCTGGTTATTTCAGGCGTCAATGATGGCCCGAACACCGGTATGATGCAGGTGAATTCCGGCACCGTCAGTGCTGCTGTCCGTGCTGTGCGTTACGGTTTTCCGGCGATCGCAGCCAGCATCGGCTATATCTTCACCGAAGAGGAAATGAAGAATAAGTGGCCGAGCACACATAAATACTGGCCGGACTCCGTTGACTATGTCGTCAGCATGGTCGACACGCTTAACGCTAAGCATACGCCGGGGACGTCCGTGCTGCCCAAAGGGTCCGGGCTTAGCATTAATTATCCGGCGCTGGCGAAGGCCGACATCAAGGGGGTGCACTACATCAGCAACGAAGCGTTCCCCATTCCACAGATTGGTTATGAACTGACGGCGGACGGCAAAGCGAAGCAGACCATTAATCCGGCAGCGTTGGTACCGGCTGAGAACGATACGGATTCCGGCTGGCTCAACAAGGGGTATATCACCTATACCCTTTTTGATGGTATGTGGGACGCCCCGCAGTTTCGGGCACAGTATGAAGCGTTGTTGGGTCAGTAAGAGTACCGGCTTACCCAGCATGAGCCGTATGGAATAAGGATTGTCACTGCATTTGCAGGCAAAACCTGATGTGCCGTCCTGCCAGTCAGGCCCGGCACTCAGGTTTTTTTGTGCCTCGGTACAGATAACAGGAATGAATATGAAATACGCTGAATTGGCCGGTGACATTCTCCGTCACGTCGGCGGTCGGGAAAACATCAACAACTTGGTGCACTGTGCAACCCGATTGCGCTTCAAACTGAATGACAGCAGTAAGGCGGATGCGGAAGGCCTGAAAGAAAATCCTGAGATTATCATGGTGGTTGAAAGCGGCGGTCAGTTTCAGGTGGTGGTCGGCAACCATGTTCACGATGTTTGGCTGGCCGTGTGTCAGGCCGCGGGCCTCAGTGATGACGCTCCGGCTCAGAAAGCAAAAAGTGAAGATAAAAACGGGATGGTGGCGACATTCATCGATGTGGTTTCCGGCATTTTTACGCCGTTTCTCGGGGTGTTGGCGGCTTGCGGGATCTTAAAGGGCTTTCTTGCCCTCAGCGCGGTAGGCGGTTGGCTGGAGGAGAGCAGCGGTACCTGGCGCATTTTGTTTGCCGCCAGCGACGCGCTGTTCTACTTCCTGCCGCTCGTGCTTGGTTATACCGCCGGTAAAAAGTTTGGCGGTAATCCTTTCTTAACCATGATCATTGGCGGTGCATTGGTACACCCGATGATGCTTGAGGCTTTCCAGGCCAGCACCAACGGTGCGACCGAAACCTTCTTTGGGATTCCTGTGGTGTTTATCAATTATACCTCGTCGGTGATCCCGGTAATTTGTGCGGCCTGGTTCTGTTGCTGGCTTGAACGCCAGTGCAACAAGGTAATGCCATCGGCGGTGAAGAATTTCTTTACCCCGCTGGTGTGTATTGCGCTTACTGTGCCGCTGACTTTCCTTGTCATTGGGCCTCTGGCCACCGGGTTAGGCGAGTTGTTAGCCGCCGGATTTCAAATAGTTTACAAATTCGCGCCCTGGTTGGCGGGCGGCATTCTTGGCGCGCTATGGCAGGTTTGCGTGATTTTCGGCGTGCATTGGGGATTGATCCCACTGATGATGAACAACATGGCGGTACTCGGCCATGATCCGATGTTGGTGATCCTGCTGCCGGCCGTGTTTGGTCAGGTGGGGGCTACGCTGGGGGTGTTCCTGAAAACTCGTGATGTGCGCCTCAAAGCACTGGCCGGTTCAGGCTCCATTGCCGGGATCTTCGGTGTTACCGAACCGGCGGTTTATGGCGTTACCCTGCCGTACCGCTGGCCGTTTATCTTCGGTTGTATCGGCGGTGCTCTCGGTGGGGCGATTGTCGGTTTCAGCCTGAGTCAGGTCTACTCCTTCGGCCTGGCGAGTATTTTCACCCTCGCGCAGATCATTCCTCCTTCCGGCCTTGATGCCTCGGTATGGGGCGCGATTATCGGCGTAGCCATATCGTTTATCCTTGCCTGCCTGTTGACTCTCATCGCCGGGGTGCCGGGGGCTGAGGTCGTTCCTGAAACGAAAGCGGCGGTAGTTCCCGTGGCTGGTGAAGAAGACATTCTGGCACCGCTGAGCGGTGTCACCATCCCCCTTGAGGATGTGCCGGATCCGACTTTCGCCAGCGGCGTGATGGGGGGCGGGGCGGCGATTATCCCTTCTGAAGGGCGTGTGATCGCGCCATTTCATGGAGAAGTCGCTTCGCTGTTTACCACCCGTCATGCCATCGGTTTGCTGAGCGATAGCGGCATTGAGGTATTGATTCATGTCGGTATCGATACGGTGAAACTCAATGGCGAGCATTTTAATGCCTACGTCAAAGAGGGTGACAAGATCCGGCCCGGCGATCTGCTGATTGCTTTCGATCGCGACGCGATTCTTCTTGAGGGCTATGACCTGAGCACGCCGATTATCATCAGTAACAGCGAAGATTTCACAGGAATAGAGCAGAAGCATACCACTCCCTACGTTCAGGCGGGTGGACCATTCCTACATATTAATCGCTGAAGTTTAAGGAGAGAGAAATGAGCAAAACGTTTCCTGACGGTTTTTTATGGGGGGGCGCCCTGGCGGCTAACCAGGTTGAAGGCGCATGGGTAGAAGGGGGGAAGGGGGTATCGACCTCTGACATGCAGCCGAACGGTATTTTCGGCGGCGTGGTGGCGAGGAGGCCTGGCGATCGCAGTATCAAAGATGTCGCTATTGATTTTTACCACCGCTATCCGGAGGATATCGCCCTTTTTTCCGAGATGGGGTTTACCTGCCTGCGGGTCTCTATTGCCTGGACCCGCATTTTCCCGCAAGGGGATGAGCTGGAGCCGAATGAAGCGGGCCTTGCCTGGTACGATGCGCTGTTTGATGAATTAGCCCACCATAATATTCAGCCCATGGTGACGTTATCACACTACGAAATGCCGTGGGGATTGGTGGAAAATTACGGTGGCTGGGGAAACCGGAAACTTATCACTTTTTTTGAACGCTATGCCCGAACTGTCTTCACCCGCTATCGCGATAAGGTGAAACTGTGGCTGACCTTTAATGAAATCAATATGTCGCTGCATGCGCCGTTGACGGGGGTTGGCCTGCAGGAAGGCTGCACGATGGAAGATATTTACCAGGCTATCCATCATCAGCTGGTTGCCAGTGGTATGGCCGTGAAAGCTTGCCACGAGATTATTCCCGACGCGAAGATAGGCAACATGTTGCTCGGTGGCCTGATGTATCCGCTCTCCTGCAAACCTGATGATGTCTTTGCTACCCTGCAGGAGAACCGTACTTGGCTCTTTTTCGGCGATGTTCAGTGCCGCGGGGAATATCCGGGCTATATGCGGCGTTATTTCCGCGACAACGGCATCGTGTTGCAGATGGAACCCGCGGATGATGAGGCGCTGAGCCATACCGTCGACTTTATCTCCTTTAGTTACTACATGACCGGCTGCGTTACCGCCGATCCTGAACTGGTGGAAAAACTGCGCGGTAATATCCTTGATATGGTGCCGAACCCGCATCTTGAGAGCTCTGAGTGGGGGTGGCAAATTGATCCGCTTGGCCTGCGCACGCTGCTCAACGTGTTGTGGGATCGCTACCAAAAGCCCTTGTTTATCGTCGAAAACGGCCTTGGCGCACAGGATAAGCCTGATGCCGACGGCCACATTCACGATGATTACCGTATCAGCTATATCAACGATCATCTGGTTCAGGCGCGGGAAGCGATCGACGATGGCGTGGAGCTGATGGGGTATACCGCATGGGGGCCGATTGATTTGATCAGCGCCTCGAAAGCCGAAGTGAACAAACGTTACGGCTTTATCTACGTCGATTTGCAACAGGACGGCTCCGGCACCCTGGATCGCCGCCATAAAGAGAGCTTCTATTGGTATCAGGGCGTCATCGCCAGTCACGGCGCTTCGCTGAAACCCTGATCTTAACGCGACGACGTGGCTCCGCCAGGGGCTGCGTTTTTGCATGTCGCGACGGTAGGTATCCCGCATCACCATACATTCACAGTCAGAGATCTTCCGGCATAAGGGGGAACTTAGAGGCTATCTGAGTCGCATCATTCACAAGCCGCGGTTACTGGCTGTTGATGAGCGCGGCTATCTCCCGTTTGGTAAGGAAGAGGCCAACTTGTTCTTTCAAGTTGTCGCAAGGCGCTATGAGTCAGGCAGCCTGGCGTTGACCAGTAACCTGCCAATGAGGTGAGGCTATCGGATGTCTGAAAGATTATTTGAAACGGTAACCCGAGCCAAGGTATGTTTACATGATGAGGCGGAGGGTACAACGCCTCCGTGATGATCCCGGGTTTGTGCCGCACTATCCGAATCGGGCTGTCGTTGAAGGGACTGGTTGGCTATATTGCCGATCCTGCTGCATTACACTACCTGCAAAACTAGGAATATGCCGACAGCGAAGCGGCCGGATAAACCGATTTACCTTGCCGTCTGGCCTTTTTAACCGAGCCCATTTTCATTAATAAATAACAACGTAAACAAAATACCCGAACTAAAAGCCAACGCCATTAGGGCGAACCAATCGTGCATATGTATTCTCTTTGCTAAAAAAAGCCCTGAGACCGCAAGGTCACTCAGGGCAAACGGGTTGGGAGCAGCTATCTTTGGGTACTGGTACTTTGCCAGTGTTAAAATTGTAGTGGGGTAAAAATGGTTCGCAACCGCTTGGATATAAAGACGTTATAGCATCGTAAAATGAGATGATTACCGAGAGATCTGTTGGAGAGGGCAATGATGGCGACAGGTTGCTGCAAAGAAGCGCAGTGAGATTTTCCCCTTTTCAAAGGCCTAAGCGTAGGCATGTGCCATAGCGTCAACAGACGGCGGTACGCTGTTGAGAGACCCGGGCCTGGTACTTCTGGTTGAAGGTGCCAGGCGATTGTCTAAGAGCGTGCATTTTTCCACCACGACGTTTTTGGTCAACAGGCTGCCTTCCCGCTCGACTGTGAGGGATAAGGTGCTTCCAGGGGGGCGATCTGCGATGAGATCTAACGCTTGTTGCACGTGGGTGATTGGCTGACCCGTCAGGGTCGTTAATAAATCCCCTTCCTGAATCCCCGTGTTGTCAGCGACTCCTGATGGGTTGACCTTGAGTACACGAGCCAGGGCGGTCACTGTCCCATCGGGCGCGGGGCGAATGCCCTCAGCGACGTCGAGGCCGAGACATCCACGGATGATCGTGCTGTCTCTCAGGAGTTTTTTCATGATGCTGTTCACCAGGGGCGTGGGTAAGGCAAAACCCAAACCATTGATCCCTTGCGTTCCCGGGATGCGAGCCAGATTTAGGGTGGTTAACCCCACCATTTCGCCGGCCGTGTTGAGCAGCAGTCCGCCGGAATTTCCCTTATTAATCGAGGCGTCCGTTTGAATAGAACTCTGTCGGCTAATGCGGTCCACGGCGCTGATAATACCTTGTGTGGCCGATCCCAACAGGTTATAGGGATTACCGATGGCGAGAGCCACATCCCCGATGGCCGCGTGCGAGGACAGGGTAATGGAAGCGCTCTTTTTCCCTGCAGTACCCACCGTGCGGTAGAGATACTTCCACTGGCCTTTGACTTTGATGTAGGTTTCATCCATTCGCCACCACCGACCTACGGTGCGCTTGTGTCGGCGAAAAACCTTATCCAGTAGCGGCACCAAGCGGATAACCCAACGATGCAACGTGGAATGGTCAACGACAATACCGCGC
Organism: Serratia sp. NA_13; assembly: GCF_052691735.1. Taxonomy (NCBI): domain Bacteria; kingdom Pseudomonadati; phylum Pseudomonadota; class Gammaproteobacteria; order Enterobacterales; family Yersiniaceae; genus Serratia; species Serratia sp. NA_13. Next base: position 63,740 of record NZ_JBQZFV010000019.1, on the reverse strand, counting down.
TCTGCCATCATCTCTTCGAGGTTTCGCAGACTCAGTGCATAGGCAAGGTACCAGCGGATACACCGAGCCATAATATCGACGGGATAATGTAGGCGACTGAAAGCGTTTCGAATGAGAGACATAGGCAGGTAATAACATCAAAAAACAACATTTTATCTAACAACACCTTAATGCGACAGAGCCCCTAAACCCGTATCCAGTTTTAGTTGACCGTTACACTTTGGGACCGGCTATCTATTAGATTACTCGCAGAAGGCAGACAGATTTTTTATCAAACCATTTTATCTGCGTTCCTTGACGTTTATATTTTTCCCAGCAATGCTCATCCCTTCTCGGGCCGAAGACATAGTTGCAATAGGCCCCTTCATATTCTAAAAAAATTGGCCCACACGTTAAACAATATATTTCCCATCGCACCACTTTTTTCCCTGACCTAAAAGATTCTGATACGGAAAAACCACGCAGGGCAATTTTTTGGAAGCAGAGAGATACACTACAACATGCCCTGTCTGAATGCTCTTATTATTAAAGATCAATCTTTTTTACAGAGTATCGGCGTTTCAATCGGTAATGAAAGCATATATTCACTATTTTCTAATTCTTTTATTTTTATTTTTATTTTATCGTACTGTAATACTTTGAATGTGGCTGAAATCTCAGAGCTTCGCTCTCCCAGCTGTATAGAGTAATAGTTACCCTCTTTTTTGTAGGTTAAGTTGACTATGCCGTCAACTAATTTTGATGGCTCATTCGGACATGAATAATTACCCAAAACTATCATGTAGCCTTTTTGGTTCCCTTGCATAGACAGGAAAAAATCAAATTCACTGGTCATGTCATAACCTTTGCAAATTCTGGTAGCCATTACGGTTTTCAATTTCGCACGACATTCAAAGCTGTGATCATTCTCTTTTTCTTTCCAGATTAAATAAATTGGGTAAAGAGCAACCGATGCTAATAAAATATATAATAAGAATTTAATTTTCATTTGGAATGTTCTTTTTTTCATAAATTTTGAAATTTACACAAGGGGATTTACTTTGCGGCTCGCAAAAGCTGATTGCATAGTTCACAACGGGATCACCAACAAAATCAACTCTATCATTAACGAAGTAATAGGCATTGATTTTGTTTTTGCAGTTCAAACCTGATTTATCAGCAAGTAGTTTTATTTTTTTTATGGCTTCATTTTTCTCGGAATCACTCATGTTATGATTAATTGAATAAAATTGGCACTGTTGATTTCTGAAAATCGTTGTCTTCTCAATTTCAGGAGTGAAATCTTTGTAAATTGAATAGGAAATGAATGCGATAAAAGAAATTAATGCTGTTATTATTAATTCATTCTTTTTAGGTGGCCTGAATGCAATGAACGCCTTGATTTTTTTATTTATATTCAGTGGTGATGAAGAGTTTTTTTTCCCTTTATTGCTTTGTTCTTCATTTTCTTCTAGTGGGTTTTTATTTTCAAGGTCTTCAATGATATCTGCGTTAAATGAAAAACCGTACTTGGGAATTGTAGTGAGAACATCATGACAATTGCATAGCGCCAGAGATTTTCTCAGCATGGAAACGTAGTTGCTTAAATTATTGCTTGAGGAACTCAATCCTCTTTTTTCCCATATTTCGTTTAAAATGTCTTCCCTGCTTAATGATTTTCCGTTGCTTTGGATGAAAAATGATAAAAGTTCGTTAGTGATACGGGGCAGTGTAATCATGTCGATACTGTTATCGATAACGAGTAGTGTACCGTCGGAAGAATTATATTTCACAATGTCATTAATGATGTATCTCATGAGTCCTCTAGGATAGGATAATTATTGAATTAGACGTTTTTTGTTTTATTAAAGATTTTTTTATTTTAAAGTTTTATATTTATCTATGATTTTCGGTAATAAAAGCCACCTTGGATTTATTAAAATACGAAAATTAAATGCGATGGTAACTTAGCTGCGGGCTATAGCATGCAAGTTGATATGGCTATTTTTTGGTGTTTAAATCTAATTTAATTTATTCAACAGAATTAAAATATATTAAACTTTGATTTTTAAATATAAATGGCTGCGTTGTTTTCTTGGTGTTAGGATTAATTAATTATTTTTGGCGAATTCGACATTATGGAAACGTGACCTTATGAAATATTGTTTTAATATTAAAATAAAAACAAAAAGTGGTATTTTTATTTTAACTCAGAGTAAGTTAATCATTGATGGCGGTAAGCAAGAGGTGGTTTTGAGTAAGAATCAGAAAAAATTATTTCTTTGTTTATTGAATGATATAAATGATAAGAAAGAAATAATAAATAAAATATGGCCTAATATAGACTGTAAATTGGCGGATAATAACTACTCTCAGTTGATATGTAGAACTCGTGTTTTATTATCAAAAAATGAATTTCCACCTAATGTGATTGTTACTATTCCTAGGTATGGCGTTTGCCTTAATAGGCGCTTAGTTGTAGAGGAAAGCTTAAGACATGGCGGATCAATAAGTATGTTAAACGATCATGCTATTCTCTTAAGTAAGATGCCTAGAGATTGTAAATAGTGAAACCCATCAGTGGTGTGTTGACGATTTAGGTTCTGTTACCAGCTCAACATTACGACGCTAAGAGGATAATTTCGATACGCGGTTTTGGTGTGACAAGGTAAGTGTGTGTTGGCTTGCTTAGGTTGAAGTACTAATGTGTTTGTGGTATGTCACGTTCTGGCTCCAGTATTTTCAGCATAAAATTACGATTTTAAAATCTGCCTCATTATTCAGTTGGAACAACTCATCAAGGTTTCTCGTTTAGTCGTTAACGTGCTTTTTCCTACCCCGCGTCATTTTCTTTAACGTGTATAAAAAACCTCCTATCTCATCGTGTCCCTTATTAATTTAAACTCTATGATTCCTTCAGTGTTTAATGGGTAGGATGCTAGATCACATGCTTTGGATAAAGCTACCGCATGTTTCTCTGCAAGAAAGAAATTGATATTTTAAACAATGATAAGACGATTTCGTATTGTATTTTATAATACAGAACTAATTTATTAATTAAAATGTGAAAAATTGAATTATATGAAATTCACAATAAATCTCTAATAGACCGTTAATAATGTAACTAATGCGGGTAAAGTAACTATTATTTAATTAATTAAAAGTGTTAATGACCAAATTTATGGTTTTTACGATATTAAAGTTATTAAATGACCTGATTTGCGATACAATCTAGGTTGTGGAGGGGTGGGAAACCCATTGGTTCATCCCTTGGTGGGCTTGATTTTTTGTATGCAAGGAGGTTCTGCCGATATCAAGATAATGGACCCGGCTGTTGAGCGAGTTAGCTCCCTTGACTCATATTTTATTATTCCCAAAAGTATGAGAGAGGAAAGAAAGCATGCAATTCCTGAAACTTTTAAACTTATCAGTCCAGTATTGATTTGACTAAAGTTTTCGACAAAATTCTGGGCGATAAAATTACGCATCGTTATACCGCGTTAGATACTCCTAATGCATTAGTGTTGGATTTTACGGTGCGGTAGTGAGAGGTTATGTATTATTTTTCTTTAGGAATGGGGGGCAGGGGAAATGAAGATTAATAAGAAGGCTGTCAACAGTCATAAAAGAATAGTTATAAATAAGTTAAGTTTTAGTCGGATGGCTGAAGCTCACAAATGGTTTGTTAATAATCTCATGATAATTGAGAAATAATGGTAATGTTTTTAATCTAATCACGCCACTATTATATAATTTCGGGTTTTCTTAGCCTTTTGGGCTAGTGCCTGTGTTTATAATTAATGGTTAATTTTGTCAGAGATATAATTTATTATGGTGTCACGGATGATGTTTGCAGAAATTATCATGATATTTATTTTTTCTTTTATTGGGGTTTTTAGTTTCTATAAGCATATTAAAATGCGTCGTAGTCGGCGTATTTTAAAACCGAAGGAAAGGCATAGGGGGTTTTAGCTAGAATTTCTTTATGGGAGCAGGAGGTATGAAATCGAGTGGCAGTAGAGGGTGTGTTTAATCACTGCTCTTTTTTATAATATGCTTCGATACATTGATACATTGATACATTGATAAGGTGAAATCTGCTGGGTTCTTATCTTCTTTGCCAAAGCCAGTAAAACAAAGGGAGTTATATGAAATGGCCATTATTTTTACTATTTTCTGTCCTGTTATCAGGCTGTACGGGACCATTAGGGGGGAGTTGGGGTTTTATTCCGCAAAGTACTGATGTCTGTCCCCAGGGAAAAAATATGGCAACAGGAGAGTGTCGTTGAGGTGCGAATCCTGAAGCCCTGGTGGGTGGCAACCTGCAATAAATTAATTTTTAACCATCTCTATTATCTTTCCGTAAAAATAGCAGGCGCTAAATATTGGGTTTTACTTGGCCTGCGAAGCTGATCAGATTGGCGTTTTGTCCATAGAGATGGTTACTCTCATTGTTCTTTACTCTCTCATACATCTCAATTTTATTATTTTCCCAATGCTATTGATGTTAATGGTGAAATGTATTTCGCTGTTAATGATCTTTGTCTATTTTTAAACCTCTATATACACTGGTTCTAGTGCCTTCACCGCAATTCAATTTTTCAAATCCCAGTTGAGCTTTAATCTTAACAAGATTTTTTAGTAAAAAAATTAACATGGGGATTTTTTTACCCTATATATAGGGTTATTTCTTATATTTTTATGTTTTTATATTTATCAATTATGATCATTGTTTGTTTTTATTGATGTTTTTGGGATTAAATTTTATTAAAATATTAATTTTGGAATAAAAATCTATATAGTTTGTTTTTTGCGATATAAATAACTAATTTATTTTTTTTTATGTAAAGTGTTTTCCATCGCAACAACGGTGAAAAAGTGTATGTGGTTGGGTTTTCATACTGGTTTGTTGTGTGTGCTACGTAAATACTAATGCTAAGTACGTAGGGAAGCTAAATTTACTTAATAGGAAATAACATGAAACTGAACAAAATCATGATGGCTGCTGTAATTGTTTTTGGTGCTTCTTCTTTGGCTAACGCTGCAGTGAAAGATCAAGGCCACGGAACCATTACTTTTACTGGTTCTATCATTGATGCACCGTGCTCCATTACCCCTGAGTCTGTGGATCAGACTGTTGATCTGGGTCAGATATCTAATGTAGCTCTTAAAGACGGTGGTAAATCAAAACCACGTCAGTTCCAAATTGCCTTGGAAAACTGTGAATTAGTTAGTACTGGTGCTGGCAAAAACAACACAGTATCTCTGACCTTCACCGGCATGGAATCTGCTGCCGGTAACGGCCTGTTGGGTATTACAGGTACCGCACAAGGCGCGAGTATTGCTATTACTGATGGCTCTGGTCAAGTGATTGAACTGGGGAAAGCAACCAAGACCCAGACTTTGCAGAACGGTAACAACACCTTGGGCTTCGCCGCTTACCTGCAAGGTGATAATGCATCTGCTGGTGTTATTCCGGGTGACTTCCAATCCATTGCTGACTTTACCCTGGCTTACCAGTAATTGATTATTTGGGGATAATATCTCCTGCATGCGGGGAAACCCGCATGCTATTTTCACACGGAAGTTTCCGGATTAAGGATAAATCAATGAAACGCTGTGTATTTTACCTTGTATATCCTTTCATATTGCTCGTGCTGTTAATTATAAAAGTGCAAGCAGTTCAGCAGACCCAGGGGTGGGGGCGCGTCAATATGAAAGGGGCCATTATTGATACTGCATGTGCCATTGCTGCTGGGAGCCGAGAGCAGGTCATAGATATGGATACGGTACCAATGGGGGATATTATGCGTGACGGTCAGGGAACGGCCAGATCTTTTAGCGTGGACTTAATTAATTGCGCATTGACCCGCCCAGACCCAACATTACCGGATTGGCGTTACTTTCAGGTGACCTTTGATGGTGATGCTGACGGTGCCTTATTTGGCGTTAGTGGTGAGGCGAAAGGAATTGCACTGGAAATTACCGATAGCCATGGAAATAAAGCCGAGCCTGGGGAACCATTGCCCATAGGGGGGTTAACGCCTGGCACGATGAAACTCGATTATACGATGAGGCTTGTCTCTAATAGTCAGGTGCTAAAGTCTGGCGCCTATACCTCTGCTGTGCGCTTTAAATTGGATTATTACTGATAGCGAAAAATGATGATTGGCAGGTGTTATTCCTTATAAAAATTTAAAGGTTTATGGCTATGGTGTTTTCTCCTACAGGGAAGTTTTTTCGTCTTAAGGCATTGGGGTTAAGTGTTTCTCTTGCGATGGGGAGTACCTGTTTATATGCCGCAGAAGACATCCAGTTCAATATGGATATCTTGGATGTGAATGACAGAAAAAATATCGATTTGAGCCAATTCTCGCGCAGTGGTTATATTATGCCAGGAACCTATAACCTGACGGTGCATATCAATAAAAATGAGTTACCGGAAGAGAATATCAATTTTTATGCCCCTGAAGATGATCCCAAAGGCAGTGTGGCCTGTTTGTCACCTGAGTTGGTCGGGCAACTGGGGTTAAAGCCGGATGCCATGAAAACGTTGACCTGGTGGCGTCAGGATAGCTGTTTGAATATTGACAGCCTGAAGGGCATGGAAGTACGTACGGATCTGGCCACCTCAGCACTGTACTTGAGTGTTCCCCAGGCCTATCTGGAGTATTCGTCGCCGGACTGGGATCCACCTTCCCGCTGGGATGAAGGTATTCCGGGGTTGTTGTTTGACTATAACGTCAATGCCCAGACTCAGTATCAGCAGCGTGACAGCAGCCGTGAGTACAGCATCAGTGGTAACGGAACGGCAGGGGCCAATATGGGCGCTTGGCGTCTGCGAGCGGACTGGCAGGGGAATATGGCTCACCAGACCGGAACCGGGCAGGGCGAAATAAAGAAACTAGAATGGAGCCGTTATTACGCCTACCGCGCGATACCTGCGTTGCGCTCCAGGTTGCTGTTAGGAGAGAGCTCACTGGATTCAGGCATGTTCGAGAGCTTCCGGTTTACCGGTGCGAGCTTAGTGTCGGATGACAATATGTTGCCGCCGAATCTGCGTGGTTATGCTCCGGAAGTGGTGGGCATTGCCAAGACGAATGCCAAAGTGATCATCAGCCAGCAGGGGCGGGTGTTGTACGAAACGCAGGTCGCGGTCGGGCCGTTTCGTATCCAGGATATCAACGATGCGGTATCCGGTGAGTTGAACGTTCGGGTGGAAGAGCAGGATGGCGGTGTGCAGGAATTCACCATGAACACGGCCAACATTCCTTACCTGACGCGCCCTGGCTCAGTGCGCTTCAAGCTAGCGACAGGCAAACCGTCCGACTGGCAGCACCGTTCCCGCGGGCCGATGTTTGGTAGCGGGGAGTTCTCCTGGGGGATAAGCAACGGTTGGTCGCTGTACGGTGGTGCCCTGATGGGGGGCGATTATAACGCACTGTCAGTGGGGCTCGGCCGTGACTTACTGGTCTTCGGTGCATTGTCTTTTGACGCGACTCAGTCGCGTGCCCGAATTCCATCGGAAGATGGGACGCTTAGCGGGGGGTCGTATCGGGTGAGCTATTCGAAGACCTTTGAAGAGCTAGACAGTCAGGTGACGTTCGCCGGCTATCGGTTCTCGGAAGAGGACTTTATGAGCATGAGCGAATACCTGGATGCGCGTTATTACGGGAGTCGGGTGGGAGGTAATAAGGAGATGTACACCATCACCTTCAACAAACAGTTCCGTGACCTGGGACTCAGTACTTACCTGGACTACTTCCATCAGACTTATTGGGATCGTCCGGCCAATGAACGATACGCCCTGACGATGTCGCGCTACTTTGATATCGGCCGATTTAAAAATTTGAGTGTGTCGATGTCGGCATATCGCAACAAATATAACAGCGCCAATGATGATGGCATGTACCTGTCTCTGTCGATGCCGTGGGGCAATGGTGCCAATGTCAGCTACAACACCACGGTGAATCGTAACGATACCACTCACCGGATGAGCTATTACGACCGGATTGACGAGAGCGATAACTACCAGTTGGCGGCGGGTACGTCACGCAGTGGCGTAAGCCTAAGCGGGTATTACAACCACGAGGGTGATATAGCCCGCGTGAGTACCAATGCCAGCTACCAGGAAGGTCGTTACAGTGCGGTCGGTTTCTCCGCCCAGGGGGGGGCGACTCTGACGCCGGAGGGCGGTGCACTACACCGGAATGGGATGGCTGGCGGGACACGCCTGCTGCTTGATACCGAGGGCGTGGCCGGCGTACCCGTCCGCGGCTATGGCGCGACCTCGCAGACCAATGCGTGGGGCAAAGCCGTGGTGGCGGATGTGAACAGCTACTACCGCAATAAGGCGAGCATTGATCTGAACAAACTGGGGGACAACGCCGAGGCCACCAAGTCGGTGGTGCAGGCCACCCTGACGGAAGGGGCGATTGGTTACCGCAAGTTTGGAGTGATTGCTGGCGAAAAAGCGATGGCCGTCATCAAGCTAGCTGATGGCAGTACCCCACCGTTCGGCGCCACGGTAATGAACAGTCGCAAGCAAGAAACCGGGATTGTCAACGACGGCGGCAGTGTGTACCTGAGCGGGATTAACGCGGGTGACCGTATGACGGTGCACTGGAATGGAGCGGTGCAGTGTGAGGTTCGCCTACCAGCCCTGCTGCCTGCGGACATGATGAGCAGTCTGCTGTTGCCGTGTATACCCGCTGCTGAGGCGGTGGTTTCTGATGCCCTGCCGACCGACAAGCCTGTGGAGGATAGGGCACCGTAGAAACGACTTACAACAGAACACGAGGCTGCGCCGTAAAAGAAACGGCATAGGCGGCCAATGCGCCACCTCGAGATGAACCGGAGACGATTAACCTCATGATGAATTTTGGAGTAAAGAAGAACATGCGTATTAACACCCTAAAGACGACGGCGGTTGCCATCACCCTGCTGGGAACCTTGGTTAGTCTGCAGGCTCAGGCGGCCATTGCTCTCGACCGTACCCGCGTGATTTTTGACGGCGACCAGAAATCGGTGAGCCTGAATATCAGCAATCAGAACAAGCAATTACCGTACCTGGCACAGGGTTGGCTGGAAGATGATAAGGGTAACAAAATTCAGAGCCCGTTAGCGGTGTTGCCACCGGTACAACGTGTTGAACCGGGCAAGCCGAGCCAGGTGAAAATCCAAGCGTTGCCGATGCTCAAACAGTTTCCACAGGATCGCGAGACGCTGTTTTATTTTAACCTGCGTGAAATTCCGCCGAAGAGTGACAAGCCGAATACGCTGCAGATTGCGCTGCAAACGCGCATCAAATTGTTCTACCGTCCGGCAGGCATTGCCCTGCAGAAGAATGCTGCGCCGGCACAAGAGCAACTGACGCTGAGTAAGCAGGGTGACAAGTATGTGGTGAACAACCCAACGCCGTACTACGTGACCATTGTGGACGCGAGCAGCAAGAAAGATACGGCAGGGGCGAAAAACTTTGAGCCATTCATGGTGCCGCCGAAAGGTAACGCTCCGCTAACTGTGAGCGCTGCCAGCGTGGGCAATGCGCCGGTGCTGACTTACATCAACGACTATGGCGGCCGACCACAACTGAGTTTCAGTTGCAGTGGCAGTCGCTGTCAGGTGGTGCTGGATAAGAAGGCATCGTAAAGGCCTCCTGAAGCATCACGCCGTTAAGTCGGAAAACAGAATGTCGGGAGAACAGAATATGGCAGGGAAGACAGGTAAAAAGTGGAAGTCGGCATTCTGGCGCAGTGGACTGATTTACTGCGGGCCCGGATGGGTACTGGCCATGATGGTTTTTTCACCGTCATTACAGGCGGCGGATAATTGGGCAGTTGATGGGGCCAACGGCACGCTGTATGTGCGGGGGGCGTTGACCGAGAGCGCCTGCCGCCTGGAAATGAGCAGTGCGCACCAGGCTATCTGGCTAGGTGAAACCGGTACGGCACGTCTGGATACACTGGGTGCGCAGGGAACCCCTGTGGCTTTTGAACTGCGGTTAAAAGATTGTCTGCGTACGCCAGCCAGCCAGCGTGATGTGCGTACCGGTGCGCTAACTTGGGCACCCAATCAACCGTCAGTGAGCGTGAGTTTCCGGGCACCGTCCGACATGGACAACCCTCAGTTGGTGAAGGTGCGGGGCGTCTTTGGTTTAGGTTTGCGCCTGCTGGATAGCACTGGGCGGGATGTGCGTCTTGGCAGCCGCGGTGAGCCGTTGTTTTTGACGCCGGGTCAGAGCAGCCTGACTTACACCGTCACACCCGAGCGCACTTCGGCACCTCTGGTGGCTGGGTCTTACCGCGCCGCCGTGGATTTTCAGCTGAATTATGACTGAGGTTGATATGAAAGGACGCGCAACGATGCAACAACGGACATGCCTGGCGCTGGCAACGCTGTGCGCTGTCATGCCGTTGCTGGCCGGCGCTGCGGCAACGAGCACGGTAACCATCAAGGTGAAGGTGGTACAGAAGCCGTGCACCATTAATGCGGGCAAACCGATTGAGGTGGATTTCGGCGAGGTAATGACGACCCAGGTAGACGGCAACAATTACCGGACACGGGTGAATTACACCTTGAAATGCAACTCGTCGCCCTGGGTGAAACTGCAGGTGAAAGGAACGGGGGCTGCATTTGACACTAAGCTGTTGCAAACCACCAAGGCGGGGTTGGGTATTCAAATGCAACTGGGTAGCAATTTATTGCCTGTGAATAGCTGGCGGAACTTCTACGGCGGCTTCAAAGAACCGGACTTATGGGTTGTGCCAGTCAAACAGAGTGGAGTCACCCTCAGTGGGGGTGAATTCACTGCGGGAGCCACGATGCTCGTGGACTACCAGTAGCATGAGGCAGTGCATGAACAACACAATGATTTGCTATGCCTGTCTCTTGGTCGTCCAGGTGATGATAAATTCACCGGTTATGGCTGAGGGGGAGGTGAGGATACGCGGAACGTTGATAGAGCCGCCGCCCTGTACCATCAATGATGGCAATAGGGTTGACGTGGACTTCGGGGAGCGGGTGGGTATCAGCAAAGTGAACGGGGTTAACTACCGCCAAGCGATGAACTACCAGATAACCTGTGGCGGCTCTGCCAATGGCGGTGGGGCATTGAAGTTGAGCTTAAGCGGCACGTCGGCGGCGTTTGACAAAGAGGCGCTGCTGAGCAGCAAGACGGATTTTGGGATCCGGGTTTACCGAAATGATGTCCCGTTCACACCCGGCAGTACGTTGGTGATTAATCCCCAGGCGCCGCCGCGACTGGAGGCAGTCCCTGTCAAGCGCCTGGGGGCAACCCTCGCAGAGGGGACGTTCGAGGCCTGGGCAACGTTACGCGCCGAGTATGACTGAGGAGAGAGTCATGAAAGATACCATGGAGACGCGTCCTCTGTATCACGAAATCTGGGGGCTTGCCTCAGCGCTGTTGCTGCTCATCGGAGGAATGTCATCATCGGCACAGGCTGCCAATGATGACAAGAACCTACACTTTTACGGTGCACTGGTGGCGGAACCATGCGTTATTTTGCCGGGTGATGAAGAGGTGCAGCTGGATTTTGGCACCATTATAGATAAATACCTGTATCTGAATACTCGTACAGGGGGGCAGCAAGTTGAGATAAATCTGGCGGAGTGCGATCTGTCGTTGGGGAAATCGGTAAAGGTGACGTTCAAAGGGACGGAGAACCTGGCCTTACCCGGTTTATTGGCCATTGATGGGAGCAGTACGGCGACAGGAATAGGGATAGGGCTTGAGACGTTGGGGGCAAGACCTTTGCCTGTCAATAAAGAGAGCGGTGAATATCCGTTGCAGAAAGGCAGCAACCAAATCACCTTTAAGGCTTATGTTAAAGGGGAACCCCAGGCTATTACTAAAAAAACGATAGGGCTGGGTTATTTTAGTGCCGTGGCTACCGTAAATCTGGAGTATCAGTAAAATGACGCGTTTCCTCTATTTTATTATTGCCTTGAGCTGGCCGGTTTCGTACTCACATGCCATACAATGGCCATTCGTATCTAATCCAAGCATAACATCTTGTAAGAATACGACAGCGAGCTCCTGTGTGGCTAACGTTAATTATTATCATAGTGGAACTGTCATGCAAGAAATTGGCATGCCAATAGGTAATCCAAGAATTAATTCAACAGATATATTAGCGTACGGGGTCCACTGTAATGATGGCGAGGCTGCCAAAGGCCGTCCGTATACAAATTGTTACTGGACAACTCATGGCCATGCTCCACAGATGACAGGATTCTGTAGGCTTCGAACTCCAGGGAAATGGGAGCTGGATAATAATTCGACCTGTCAAACGGCCTCATCATGGGGGGAGCACACAGGGGCTGCTCCTGGTGGCGAGTGTGTCTTGTTCGGGCAATTGATTGGGCCACTTATGTCGACGACGCTCAGCACACCTTTAGGGGACAGGGATGCCCTGACCGTAGCGAATGCTGGCAATAGCTTTTGTGTGAAACCACTGGCGCCAAGTGTTACATGTGCCATCAACCTCCCTTCAGAAATCGATCATGGTGTTATTTCCGAGGGCGAGGCTGGGTTTAGCCGAAGGTTCATCGATGGCGCGGTGGATTGTGGGGGAAACCCCGTGGTTGCAGTGATAGGACGTTCTGATATTGAATTAGCCACTGGGGTGTCTGTTAAGGTTTCTGCCTCGATGATATCCAGAAATCAGGTACGTGTACAATCCGATATGGATATTAAATCTAATGCCGCTCCTGGGGAGTATTCTGCATCGGTTGTCATAGCAGTTTCTCCGTATTGATTTTTATCGAATTGAATTTTTATCTGAGTTGGTAACTATTTGGGTGAATTTAGTTTTTCTTTAATGAACTTCAACCTGGTGCGTGAATAAAATGATTCGTTTTATCTATATAATTATAACCTTGGCTTGGTCAATTCAATATTCTAACGCCATGCAGTGGCCATCCATATCCAATCCAATAATAACATCGTGTAAAAATTCAGACAATGGTGATTGTTCAATCTCTGTTTACTATGCCCATGATGGGACAGTCATGCAGGAAATAGGTGAGCCGATAACTAGGCCAATATCTGGTGAATTAAAGATAGCAGCATACGGTATCCATTGTGAGAGGGGAGATCAGTCCAGAGGAGTGCGATATGAGGGATGCTATTGGGCGGGAGGGTATACTGGTCACGCGCCAATGACCGAGTATTCAGTTTGTAATCTCCAAACTGTAGACGGATGGCAACTGAGTAGTTCTTCGACCTGTAAATCGTATTTAGCATGGGGGGAGCACTCAGGGGCTGCTCCTGGTGGCGAGTGCGTCTTGTTCGGGCAATTGACTGGGTCGCAATTAGTGTCGACGACTCTCAGTACACCGTTAGGCGTCTTGGATGCCACTGTTGTCGCGAATGCCGGTAATGCTTATTGTGTGAAAGCATTACCGCCTAATGTTAAATGTGAAATTAACCTGCCGTCAGAAATCGATCATGGTGTTATTTTCGAGGGCGAGGCTGGGTTTAGCCGAAGGTTTATCGATGGTGTAGTGGATTGTGGGCGGGCACCGGTAGTTGCGGTGGTAGGGCGTTCTGATATTGAATTAGCCACTGGGGTGTCTGTTAAGGTTTCTGCCTCGATGATGTCCAATACTCAACTACGTGTACAATCCGATATGGATATTAAATCTAATGCCGCTCCTGGGGAGTATTTTGCATCGGTTGTCATAGCAGTTTCTCCGTATTGATTTTTCATCGGAATGCATTTTTTTTGTTTTTTTGTCGGATTTTTCCTGATTTAATTAAAATTAAAAAGAGGGTGATTTATGCGGTTAATATATATTATTATGCTTTTTTTATCACCTGTTAAATATTCACAGGCCATACAATGGCCTTTCATTTCCAATCCAAAAATAATATCTTGTAGCGCTACCGAGGCTGGGCAATGCGCAAGTCACGTTTATACCACTCATGGTGGGACGGTCATGCAGGAAATCGGTGCGCCGATAGGTAAACCAGGGGGTTATGCACTAGATATAGTGCCAGTTGGAGTTCACTGTGATAAAGGGGATATATCCAGAGGTATTCCGTATGAGGGATGCATGTGGGTGCCTTATAGTTATGTTTCTCATTCGCCACTCAGCGTGGGGCCTTGTCGTCTCCAATCGCTAGAAGAATGGAAGCTGAGCGATGACTCAACCTGTACAACGACGTTATCATGGGGGCCACACGAAGGGGCTTCTGCCGGTGGCGAGTGTGTCTTGTTTGGGCAAAAAATGTCTGGGTCTAAGTTTTTCACGGCATTAGGCGCCATGGATGCCACTACTGTCGCGAATGCGGGTAATGCTTTTTGTGTGAAAGCGTTACCGCCTGATGTTAAATGCGAAATTAACCTGCCGTCAGAAATCGATCATGGTGTCCTTTACTCGAACGAGGGCGGATTTAGCCGAAGGTTTATCGATGGTGTAGTGGATTGTGGGCGGGCACCGGTAGTTGCGGTGGTAGGGCGTTCTAATATTGAATTAGCCACTGGGGTATCTGTTAAGGTTTCTGCCTCGATGATGTCCAACACTCAACTACGTGTACAATCTGATATGGATGTTAAATCTTATGCCCCTGCTGGGGAGTATTCAGCCTCTGCTATCATATCGGTTTCACCGTATTGAGTTGTCTTCTAAATGAAAACATTATGCCTATATAAATATATATTCTATAAATTATAAAAATTCCCATCTCCATTGGTATTGGTTTTTTTGTGCGGGTTTTATTAGTCATCTTAAACCTGATGACCATCATTTCATTAAAAGGACTATACCAATGATAAAGGGTGTTTCCTCTCTTTTGTTTTTTTGGGCTGCCACTGTATTCTGTGGGGGGTACTATATCATTAATAACGGCACGTCAGGGCTTTCAATTCCGCTTAATAATATGGTTTGGGGCGTAATGGCCGTGCTGGTTTTATTTATTAGCGTTCGTGTCGCCCCAGATAAATATCGTGTGACGACGACATCTCTGCCGTTATTTATTGCGGGCATTGTCGTACTGACCATTCCGCTGTTGTATGCCTCTCCTGCCGGGTTACTCCGTGCTGACTGGCGGGTTGCGGGGCTGGTGGCTGGCGCTGTGTTTTACTCCACCTGGCTGCAGGTGCGCCTGTCACGTCTGCAGCGTCAGGGTGTGTTGTTTATCGTACTACTGGCCGTGTCCGGCCAGGCAGTGCTGGCGTTGGTACAGTTGTTTGCCCCTGCATGGGCCTGGGTGCCAATGAAGGCGGGAAGCCGTGTGTACGGGATTTTCCAGCAGCCTAACGTGCTGGCAAGTTTTATGGCCACTGGACTGGCGCTGGCGCTGATGCTGTTTCTGTTGCCGGGCTTTGCCCTGGTGCGGGCGCGGTATGAGCACTGTCGCCAGGCATTTTTGGGCGTGTTGTTGTTGGTGTTACCGATGCTGCTGGTCTGGATCCAGTCCCGCGTCGGCTGGCTGGGAGGCGGTCTGGTGGTTTGGCTGTTTCTCTGGTGTTTTAACGCGCGCTTTCCCGCTCGCTGTAAGCAAGCCACAGTTCTGTTGGGCGCGGGGGTACTGATAGGGCTGATCGGCATGTTGGCGGCAGGCCCGGAGGACGGGCTGCGCTACCTTAACCACGAGGCCTCCAACCATGCGCGTTGGACCATGCTTCACGACACCTTGCGAATGATCGCAGAGAAGCCCTGGTTAGGCTGGGGTTATGGCAGCTTTGAGTACAATTTCCTGCATTTTCGCATCAACCTGCAGCCGCCAACGGTAGTGAGTGAAATCGCCAATCATCCGCATAACGAGATTTTACTGTGGTGGGTTGAAGGCGGTCTGGTGGCACTGCTGGGGATAGGGTTGATTATGTTGGGCTGTGTGCGACTGGTGCTGCGTGTCTGGCGCTGGGATGCGGGGGCCTTTGAGGCTGGTCGGCGTAGTGCGGGTGAAGCCAGCGGCCTGTGCCTGGTGCTATTGCCTATGGCATTACATACCCAGCTGGAGTACCCGTTTTACCTGTCGGCGCTGCACTTCATGGTGTTTCTGATGGTGCTGGCGATGCTGGAACGCCAGGTCAGCGGTGTTATGGCGAGTCGACCGCTGCCGGCCTTTTGGGGCTGGGTATTGCGGGGGGGGTTGCCGCCTGTCTCGGTCGCAATTCTATTGCTGATGGTCTCTTCTTTGCAGGGGGGACTTATTTTGACCCGCGCAGAGCGCGCTGGATTGGTGGATATGCGTGACGTGCAGGCGATGCCGACTCTGGCACGTTGGGTACATTGGGAGCGCGTACGTTTTGATGAACAGGTCAACGCGCTGCTGACTTACAACCGGACACGTGATGAGCATCTGCTTGAGCGCTACGTCCATTGGGCACAGGACTATCTCACGTGGCGTATCGACGCGAATGTGTATGCCAGCCTGATCATGATTTTGCACCATCAGCGACAAGAGGTGTCGGCTGAGCATTATCGTCAGGACGCTCGTCTGTTTTTCCCTGCGGACACCCGCTTTCAGGCGGTGATTATACCCCCTCAGATTTCGGCCCGGGAGGCCTTATGAAAAAGATTGTTACAGTGTGCATTTTGGATGAGAACCGCTTCTTTGTTCAGGGTATTCAGTTCATTTTGCTGTCTTATTTTCAACGTCGAGGACAGCGGGTGCACTTTGTCGACGAGAGGGAAGTGGCCCAGGCCAACCTGGTTTTCTGGTCCGTTCGCAAGGGCTGGCCGCTTCAGCTTTGCCTGCATGCTTGCCCTCAGTCAGCCCCGCCTGTGTACATCAGCGTACGAGCCAGTCTTGCCGACAACCACAGCGGCTGCCAGCATGAAAAGGGCAACCTCTGGCGACGTGCGCGCCCCCAAGCGGTGCTGACACTGGTCGAACAGGGGTTGCAGGCGGCGGGAGGCATCGAGGCGTCGATAGCCCTTTGTTCTTATTGCACGACACTGGCCCTGACCGAGCGCGAGCGGGACGTGATGCGCTGCTTAAGTCAGGCTATGCCGCTAAAAAGCCTGCATAGCCATTTGAACATCAGCCCAAAAACCGTCAGCAGCCATAAGCGAACCGTGATGCGCAAGCTGGGGTTCCGACGCAATACCGAATTATACCACTGGCTGAGGCTGGGTGGATTGGACCAGATAAAGGGAGCTTGATCAGTAAAAAACGTTGAATGGCCACTTGGACAATTATCGCATTAATAAAACTAACTTGCGCAAAGAGTTCTAACGGGTGGCGCTCAGCAAGAATATTAAAGAATTTATTGCATCGCATAATGAGTTTTTTAGGGTGAATGTTTTATCCATGATAAGCGTTGCGATTCACGTTAAAGCGCCAGCCATATCCACGGCAGGGTTATAGCTGATAATGCCTGACTGAGCAGCATAGCGCATGATTGCAGTGATACGTTTCTGAAGGTGGGCTGCAATCTTATATATCTCTTTAGCTTCGGCTGCTTTATAGCGAGCGTTTTCTCTTTTCCCAGAAACCGGTAGCGGAGCCGCCAGTAGCGGGAGCCGTTAGGCTGAACGAGCAAAAACATATTTGTTAGTACCGTTGTCGGCAAGTTTATAAGGCTTTTCATCCGGTTTAGCAGCTCGGATTTTAACGTCAGTGAGCGCCATTGGCGGTATTTCCTGATAGTAAAAGGGGGTATAAATTTTATCGAATCAGACTATACCCTCAGTTGTACCCTCGCAAGGGACTTGATGCGGGTTGAAGTTGATTGAGTTGGGTAGAGTTAAGGGATTGTCGAAGTGTTGATTTGTGCGGGCTTAGAATGCAAAAACGGACCTCCGTGGAGGTCCGTTGATATGAATTTGGTGCCCGGACTCGGAATCGAACCAAGGACACGGGGATTTTCAATCCCCTGCTCTACCGACTGAGCTATCCGGGCAACGCGCAGCATTAAACCGTATTGGCCGAAGGCAGTCAACGGCTTTATGAATGAAATCAGGTAAAACGCGTCTGGTTGCTGGCTTTTCGGTCAAAGGGCGCAAAAATCGCACCGGGTTGGCCAAAATTTTGCGGCAGCGGTACACCACCGCACGATGAATTAACTTAACGCCCCGTTTCTGCGGCACTGAGCTACCTGCAAAATGTCTTCCGCCAGCCGCTTGGCGACGGAAACATCCTGTAGCTGGCGTTTTATCAGCAGTTTGCTCAGGCAACCTTCCTGAATCAGCTCCATCTGTTGTGCCACCATATCGGCGTCATCGGCATCCATTTCACGCAGTAAATCGCGGGTAAAATCCAGCGACGTCAGCTTCTGTTGCTCTGCCAATTGGTGGATAGGGTGGTCCACCTCCGGGAAAAAGCTGCAGGCAGCGATAAACAAACAGCCGGGGTAGCGGTCGTGTTTGACGTACTCTGCCAAAACGTCATAGCGCGCCAACAGTTTTTGCTGTGGGCTCAGGTTTTCGTCCAGTAGCAGCTGTCGACGCCAGGTATCAATTTGCTGACCATGGTAGCGTAGGCAGTCATACAGCAGCGCTTCACGATCCGGCCAGAACCGTTTCAGGTCGCCCGGCTGTACATCGAGTTTCTCCGCCAGCATTTCCAGTGTGGCGGTCGCCAGGCCCTGTTGTTCTAACAGCCCCAGTGCCGTATCAAGGACGTGTTCACGTTGCACTTGTGCTTCCTCCAAATTCGGTTCCGATCCTCAGTGTTATTTATTGCACCGTTTTCTGCAAATGCGCGTTGAACGCCGCGGCATCCATAAATCCGGTAACCCGTTGGCTGGTTAGCTCTTGCCCCGTGCCGTTAAAGAACAGAATAGTTGGTAATCCCAGGACTTTCAGGTGTTTAAGGAGCGCGACCTGCTCGGCATTGTTCGCCGTGACATCCGCCTGCAGCAGCACCGTGTTGGCAAGTGTGGCCCGAACACCTGTATCACTAAAGGTATACTTCTCGAACTCTTTACAGGCGACGCACCAGTCGGCGTACAGATCCAGCATCACCGACTTCCCCTTGGCCTGCTGTAGTGCCGCATTGAGCTGATCTATGTTACTGATACGCGTGAAGTTTAGGTGTTGTACCTCTGCCTGTTGTGCGCTGTTGGTGCCAAAGACCCAGTCTTGCAACGGTCGCGCAGCAATGACGGCCGCTGCCAGCAACAGTAATTGCAACGCCCGCACCCAGCCGCGGGAAGTCTTCAGGCTCAGCGCGAAGGCCCAGCCGAAGAACGCCAGGCCAAGCAGGCTCCACAACCGTAGTCCCCACACGTCACCGATCACTCGTTCCAGCAGGAATACCGGCAGCGCCAGGATCACAAACCCGAAAGCCTCTTTGACATACTGCATCCATGGGCCACTGCGTGGCAACAGGCGGTTACCGAACAGAGTCACCAGCACTAGCGGGATACCCATCCCCAGTGCGTACAGATACAAGGTACCGCCGCCGGCCCACATATTGCCGCTTTGGGCAATGTACAACAGGATGGCGCTAAGCGGCGCGGTGGTACAAGGGGAGCAAATAAGCCCGGCCAGAGCGCCCATCAGGAACACGCCAGGCAGCGAACCGCCTTGTTGAGTGTTGCTCCAGCCTGCCAGCCGGGTTTGCAGCGAAGAAGGTAACTGCAGCGAATACAGACCGAACATCGACAGTGCAAGGGCGATAAACAGCACCGACAGGCCGATGAGCACATACGGATGTTGCAGCGCTGCCTGAAATTGCAAGCCGGCGGCGGCAACCACCAAACCCAGCAAGGTGTAGGTCAGCGCCATGCCCTGCACATAAACCACCGCCAGTGCCAGTATACGGCCGCTACTGTGCGGCTTTTCACGCCCAAGAATGATGCCGGAAATCAGCGGATACATCGGCAATACGCAGGGGGTGAAAGCAATACCAATGCCAATCAGCAGTGCCCATAGCGGGGAGAATGGCAGGTTGGCTGGCACCGGTTCTTCTGGCGTGCTGACTGGCAGTGTGGTTGTGGCACTTACCGCATCCAGAGGGATCACTCGCGTTTCAGGCGGGTAGCAGAAACCGGCTTCCGCGCAGCCCTGATAGGTTACGCTCAGGCTGGCGCCGTTGGCCGCCTGTTGCAGTGGAATGTTCAGTGCGAGCTGTTGCTTGAAAATAGCGACTTCACCGAAGAACTCATCCTTGTGGCTCAGTCCTTCGGGCAACGTAAAGGTGCCTAGCGTCGCCTGCTGCGGCACCAGTTTGATCTGCTGACGATAGAGGTAGTAACCGGGGCGGATTTGCCAGCTCAGGGCCAGTTGGTGGTCCTGTTGCTTAAAGTCAAAGGCGAATGCCTGATCGACGGGCACGAACTGGCTATCGCCGCTTTGGCCGAACAAAGATGCCTGAGCCGCTTGCGGTAAAAAAAACAGGCTGCAGAGCAGGAATATTACTTTAATGAGGCGTTGATCCATAACAGGTAGTCTTTATCTCCAGCCATCACCGGCAGCACCAACAGCTCGGGCGTTTGATACGGGTGATGTTGTTTCAGGGTGTTGAGCAGGGCGTCTTGATGGTGGCGGTCGCTTTTGAACAACATTTGCACTTCGTATTCCTGTTCCAGTTTCCCTTCCCAGTAATAGAGCGATGTCACACCAGGCAGCAACGTGGCGCAGGCTGCCAGCTTTTCCCCCAAAACCCGGGCTGCCAGGTCTTGCGCGGTGGCCTCATCGGGCGCAGTGCAGAGTATGACGACAGCTTCGCAATCAGACATCTTCAGCCCTCTCATCGAGATTATCAGTGAGCACTATACCTTGAAGGACGCTCGGCTAGAAGGCGAGTTTATCGCCAATGGGGCGGGGGGAGAAACCGGGGCCGTAGCCCCGGTGAAAGCATTACAGCATCACGCTGCCCAGCAGGAAGCCGAACAACACCGCCAATATCACCCCGATGGTGCCGGGAATAAAGAACGGATGGTTAAACACAAAACGCCCGATGCGCGTGGTGCCGGTGTCATCCATCTGTACCGCGGCGACCAGCGTAGGGTAGGTCGGCAGGATGAACAGGCCGGAAACGGCGGCAAAGGACGCGACGGCGGTCAATGGCGAAACGTTCAGCGCCAGCGCCATTGGCATCAGCGCCTTGGCGGTAGCGGCCTGAGAGTACAGCAGTGCCGAGCAGAAGAAGAAGATCACCGCCAGCAGCCACGGGTGTGATTGGATCACGCTGCCCGCGGTCTCTTTGATCCAGTCGATGTTGGCCTGCACAAAGGTGTCACCCAGCCAGGCTACGCCCAGAATACAGATACAGGCGCTCATACCGGCCTTAAAGGTGCTGGAGTTGAGTACCATATCGGTATCGACGCGGCACAGCAGAGTGGTCAGGGTCGCGACGCTCAACATGATGATCAAAATCGCGTTGGTGGTGTTCATCAGCGGTTTCGCTACCAGCCCCAGACCCGGACTGTTAATGATGGCGTAGGCCACCACGCACAACACACCCAGCAGGAACAGCAGTACCGAAACTTTGGCACGCGGTTTGATTTCAACAAGCTTGTTGCCGCGCAGGGTGACAAGGCCTTCTTCAAGGCGTTTCAGATAAACCGGATCGTCAGACAGTTTGGCGTCGAATAACCAGCTTACCAGCAGCGACATCAGCACCACGGCGCAGAAGGTAGAAGGCATGACAACCATCAGCAGGTGCAGGTAGCTGACGCCGTGACCTTCCATCACTGAGGACATGTAGACCACCGCCGCGGAAATGGGTGAAGCGGTAATGGCAATCTGGGCAGATACCACGGCGGTTGATAGCGGACGGCAAGGCTTGATGCCCTGTTCTTTCGCCACTTCGGCAATCACGGGCAAGGCAGAAAGAGAAATATTGCCGGTACCGGCGAAGATAGTCAGAAAATAAGTGACGATCGGCGCCAGAATGGTGATGTGTTTAGGGTTCTTGCGCAGCAGCTTTTCAGTTTGCTGCACCAGATAATCCATACCGCCCGCGACCTGCATCGCTGAGATCGCGGCAATCACCGCCATGATGATGGAGATCACGTCGAACGGAATGCTGCCCGGCTTCACGCCAATCAACGCCAGGACCAACACCCCCAGCCCGCCTGCAAATCCAATCCCGATACCGCCCAACCTGGCCCCTAAAAAAATGGCCAGCAGAACGATAACCAATTCTACGGCTAACATAGTGTCTACTCCTTAAGATGAGATGTCCCCGTCATCCTTGAAGCCGCATCTGCGTTGGCTGCCAGTGCTCACACCAGTCACTTACTTGAGTAAGCTCCTGGGGATTCACCCTCTTGCCGCCTTGATGCAGCTCCAATTATTTTGGGTGTAAATTGAAAATAAAAAGTTAAAATTTTGTGGGCAATGGAAAGTAAAAAGGCACGCTATCCAGGGGACTTAGCGTGCCTTTTTGGGCTACCGGGTGTCTCTGTTATTGTTCATTTTCATCCGTATAGCGTTTGGCTTTATAGGCTGGATGCATCAGGTTCTCCACGGAGAAGATATCATCGAGCTCGGCTTCGGTCAGCAGACCGCGTTCCAGCACCACTTCACGCACGCTCTTTCCGGTTTCAGCGCAGATCTTCCCGACGATGTCGCCATTGTGGTGGCCAATAAACGGGTTCAGATAGGTGACGATACCGATAGAATTGAACACATAATGCTCGCACACTTCTTTGTTCGCGGTGATGCCATTAATGCATTTTTCCAGCAGGTTATAGCAGGCGTTGGTCAGGATGTGGATTGACTCAAACATCGCCTGGCCAATTACCGGCTCCATCACGTTCAACTGCAGCTGGCCTGCTTCGGCCGCCATGGTAACGCAAGTGTCGTTGCCGATCACCTTGAAACATACCTGATTGACCACTTCCGGGATCACCGGGTTGACCTTGGCAGGCATGATGGAGGAGCCGGCCTGCAGTTCCGGCAGGTTAATCTCGTTCAGACCGGCGCGTGGGCCTGAAGACAGCAGGCGCAGGTCATTACAGATTTTGGACAGTTTGACCGCCAAACGTTTCAGTGCGCTGTGCACCATAACGTAGGCACCGCAGTCGGAGGTGGCTTCGATCAAATCTTCGGCCGGCACGACCGGCAGGTTGCTGACTTCCGCCAGTTTTTGTACAGCCAGGTGCTGGTAGCCTTCCGGCGTGTTCAGCGCAGTACCGATAGCGGTGGCACCCAGGTTCACTTCCAGCAGCAGCTCGGCGGTGCGATGCAGGTTGCGGGTTTCTTCTTTCAGCAGCACGCTGAACGCATGGAATTCCTGACCCAGGGTCATAGGCACCGCATCCTGCAACTGGGTACGACCCATTTTCAGGATGGTTTCGAACTCTGTGGCCTTGCGGTCAAAACCTTCGCGCAGTTGGTTGATGGCGTCGATCAGTTTCTGGTTGGAAGCGTAAACCGCAATGCGGAAGCCGGTAGGGTAGGCGTCGTTGGTGGACTGGCATTTATTGAGGTGATCGTTAGGGTTCAGGTATTGGTATTCGCCTTTCTGATGACCCATCAGTTCCAGACCAATATTCGCCAGCACTTCGTTGGTGTTCATGTTCAGTGAAGTGCCTGCACCGCCCTGGAACACGTCCACCGGGAACTGGTCCATGCATTTGCCTTTGTCCAGCACTTCATCACAAGCCTGGATGATGACATCAGCGATTTTGCGTGGAATGGTTTTTAACTCTTTATTTGCCAGCGCTGCGGCTTTTTTTACCATCACCATGCCGCGGACAAACTCGGGCACGTCGCTGATTTTACTGTTGCTGATATAAAAGTTTTCAATCGCACGCAGAGTGTGAACACCGTAATAGGCTTCTGCGGGGACTTCACGTGTTCCTAACAGGTCTTCTTCGATACGAATGTTATTTGACATGAGAACCTTCTTTGTATTGCTGCCGAATTAATTGTCAGGTAACCAAATTATGTTGCCGAAGGCTTCAGGCGTGAAACGATTAACCACAGTGCCCGTTGCAGCCCAGATCATATGCTGGTTAGTAATAAATGAATGAATCCAGATCACCTTCTGAGCCTTCTAAAATCACGTGTTATTCGTTCTGTGATCTCTTTCACGTTTACTAACTTTAGCAATAAAAAAGGACCTTTGGTTGAAATGACCCTCGGCTGACCCCATTGTATTTAGGTCGGCCGTTTACCGGCCCCTTTTTCGCGTTGTCGCTTCCTTGCGGCAACGTAGATCTGCCAGAGGAGAACCAGGTGCGCTGGTTACCGTTACTGCTGATATTTTTATTGGCTTACATAGAAATATCGCTATTTATCAAAGTCGCCGCCGTTATGGGCGTAGCGATCACCCTGCTGTTGGTGGTATTTACCTCTTGTGTCGGCATTTCGCTGGTGCGTAATCAGGGCATGAAAACTTTCATGCAGATGCAACAGAAGCTGGCCGAGGGTGAAAGCCCGGCAGCGGAAATGGTAAAGAGCGTTTCACTGGTATTGGCGGGCTTCCTGCTGCTGGTGCCGGGATTCTTTACCGACTTCCTTGGCCTGCTGCTGCTGTTGCCGCCGGTGCAGAAGTCGCTGACGCTGAAACTGATGCCACACCTTTCGGTCTACCGTCCCGGCGGCTGGAGCCAGGGCGGCGATGCTGCCAACGGCAACACCTTCGATGGCGAATTTCAACGTAAGGACGACGATCGTTATACGTTGGGAAACCAGCCGGACGATCATGACAAGCGTAACGATCGTTAAAAAAACGCGGCTCCGCCGCGTTTTTCACATTTGTCCCCTCTGGATTGCCGTCAAAAGCGAAAATTTTTTTGGTCTGGCCCTTGAAGGGGGATGGAATGCCCCCATTTCAAATCCCACGAGGCCGGTAATAACAATCCGGTGACAACCCTAAGTCTGATAGAAACCTTCTTACAGGAGAGCGTTCAATGAGTATTCGTCCATTGCATGACCGCGTTATCGTCAAGCGCAAAGAAGTTGAATCAAAATCTGCTGGCGGCATCGTTCTGACTGGCTCTGCAGCGGGTAAATCTACTCGTGGTGAAGTTGTGGCAGTGGGTAAAGGGCGTGTTCTGGAAAGCGGCAACATCCAACCGCTGGATGTGAAAGTTGGCGATATCGTGATTTTCAACGACGGCTACGGCGTGAAAGCAGAGAAGATCGACAATGAAGAAGTGTTGATCATGTCCGAAAGCGACATTCTGGCAATTGTTGAAGCGTAATAACGCTTTATCTTCTGAACTGAACGAGTTGAAGGGAAATACCAATGGCAGCTAAAGACGTAAAATTCGGCAATGACGCTCGCGTGAAAATGCTCCGCGGTGTGAATGTTCTCGCTGATGCAGTGAAAGTGACCCTGGGCCCGAAAGGCCGTAACGTAGTGCTGGATAAATCCTTCGGCGCTCCTACCATCACTAAAGATGGCGTATCTGTTGCTCGTGAGATCGAACTGGAAGACAAGTTCGAAAACATGGGTGCGCAAATGGTGAAAGAAGTTGCTTCTAAAGCGAACGACGCTGCGGGCGACGGTACCACCACTGCAACCGTACTGGCTCAATCCATCATCACCGAAGGCCTGAAAGCAGTCGCTGCCGGCATGAACCCGATGGATCTGAAGCGCGGTATCGACAAAGCGGTTATCGCTGCTGTTGAAGAACTGAAAAAACTGTCCGTACCTTGCTCTGACTCCAAAGCCATCGCTCAGGTTGGCACCATCTCTGCAAACTCCGACGAAACTGTGGGTAAACTGATTGCAGAAGCGATGGAGAAAGTGGGCAAAGAAGGCGTTATCACCGTTGAAGAAGGCACCGGCCTGCAAGACGAGCTGGACGTTGTTGAAGGGATGCAGTTCGACCGCGGTTACCTGTCTCCGTACTTCATCAACAAGCCAGAAACCGGTTCTATCGAACTGGAAAGCCCGTTCATCCTGCTGG
Organism: Serratia sp. NA_13; assembly: GCF_052691735.1. NCBI lineage: Bacteria > Pseudomonadati > Pseudomonadota > Gammaproteobacteria > Enterobacterales > Yersiniaceae > Serratia > Serratia sp. NA_13. Next base: position 37,971 of record NZ_JBQZFV010000019.1, on the reverse strand, counting down.
CTGACAAAAAAATCTCCAACATCCGTGAAATGCTGCCAGTACTGGAAGCCGTGGCGAAAGCCGGCAAACCACTGCTGATCATTGCTGAAGATGTTGAAGGCGAAGCGCTGGCTACCCTGGTGGTTAACACCATGCGCGGCATCGTGAAAGTGGCTGCGGTTAAAGCACCTGGTTTCGGTGACCGTCGTAAAGCCATGCTGCAGGACATCGCTACCCTGACTGGCGGTACCGTTATCTCTGAAGAGATCGGCCTGGAGCTGGAAAAAACTACCCTGGAAGATCTGGGTACGGCTAAACGTATCGTTATCAACAAAGACACTACTATCATCATCGATGGTAATGGTGACGAACCTGCGATTCAGGGCCGTGTGTCCCAAATTCGTCAGCAGATCGAAGAAGCAACTTCTGATTACGACCGTGAAAAACTGCAAGAGCGCGTAGCTAAACTGGCTGGCGGCGTTGCGGTAATCAAAGTCGGTGCTGCTACCGAAGTTGAAATGAAAGAGAAGAAAGCTCGCGTTGAAGATGCTCTGCACGCAACCCGTGCTGCAGTAGAAGAAGGCGTAGTTGCCGGTGGTGGTGTTGCACTGATTCGTGCAGCGTCCAAACTGAGCGAACTGCGTGGCGTGAACGAAGATCAGAACGTGGGTATCAAAGTTGCTCTGCGCGCAATGGAATCGCCACTGCGTCAGATTGTTCTGAACTGCGGCGAAGAGCCATCCGTTGTTGCCAACACCGTGAAAGCGGGCGAAGGTAACTACGGTTACAACGCAGCAACTGAAGAATACGGCGACATGATCGCGATGGGTATCCTGGATCCAACCAAAGTAACCCGTTCTGCTCTGCAGTATGCGGCTTCTGTGGCTGGCCTGATGATCACCACCGAATGCATGGTAACCGACCTGCCAAAAGGCGACGCACCTGATTTAGGTGGCGCTGGCGGCATGGGTGGCATGGGCGGCATGGGCGGCATGATGTAATCATCCCCTACACGTTTGTGTGCTAAAAACCCCAGCCAATTGGCCGGGGTTTTTTATTTGCGTGCTTAGTCGCACTGTATTTGATGATATTTTTGCAGACCAGACAGATTTAGCTGGTAAACTGAGCTTTCATTAGCTGTCGCTCAAGACGTTGGCCAGGCACCAGTGGCAACGGATGCTTAAGAGATGGCATCGCTTTCTGATAAGCTTTTGCAGAATTCTCAATATCATATGGGGAACAAGATGCGGATTAAAGCCTTACTGGGTCTTTCGGCAGCCGTGCTGCTGGCAGGTTGCAGCAGCACCAATGAACTGTCCGCCGCAGGTCAGCAGGTTAAATTTACCGACACCAAACCGACTGCGGAATGCCAGCTAGTGGGTGAAGTGACTGGCACCCAGAGCAACTGGTTGTCCGGTAACGGTGGTGAAGGCAGCTCCATGCGCGGCGCGGCAAACGATCTGCGTAACAAGGCAGCGGCGATGGGCGGCAATGTCATTTATGGCGCTACCAGTCCAAGTCAGAACCTGCTTTCAAGCTTTGCCCCGCTGGACAGCAAAATGGCCGGCCAAGTTTATAAGTGTCCATAACGGCCTAATGAGCAACTCATAATATAAAAAAGAGGCATGCCACGGCATGCCTCTTTTTGTATCGGCAATCTACCGGGGATCAGTCCTGCATCAGGTGCAGATCGAGAGGGGTTTTGCTTGGCTTACCGCCGACTTCGCGGGTCAGGCGTGGCACCATATAGCCGGAGATCTTGCCCAGCAGCGCCTGCATAATAGTGCGTGCTTCATCATCACTGACCATAAAGTGTGCAGCCCCCTGTACCTTATCCAGTACGTGGATGTAGTAAGGCAAAATGCCTGCGTCAAACAGTGCGTTGCTCAGTGCCGCCAGCGTATCGGCATCGTCATTGATACCGCGCAGCAGCACGCTTTGATTCAGCAAGGTGACGCCAGCCAGACGCAGTTGTGCCATGCTGGCCTGCAGTTCGCGGTCAATCTCATTGGCATGGTTGATGTGCGTGACCATCAGGACCTGCAGGCGTGATGTCGACAGCCGTTGACACAGTTCCGGTGTAATTCGCGCAGGGATCACCACCGGCAAGCGGGTGTGAATACGCAGGCGTTTTAGATGCTCAATGGCTTCCAGTTCACCGATTAGCCAGTCCAGCTCATGGTCTTTTGCCATCAGCGGATCGCCACCCGAAAAAATAATCTCATCGAGTTCCGGGTGTTGGCGGATATAATCCAGCGCCTGACGCCAGTTGGCCTTATTGCCCTGGTTGTCCTGATACGGAAAATGGCGGCGGAAGCAGTAGCGGCAGTTGACCGCACAGCCGCCCTTAACCAGCAGCAAAGCACGATTACGGTATTTATGCAGCAGCCCTGGTACCACGCTACGCTGCTCATCAAGCGGATCGGTGGTGAAGCCAGGCGCTTTGATGAATTCTTCGCTGGCAGTCAGTACCTGGCGCAGCAGCGGGTCATTGGCATCGCCAGGCTGCATGCGGGCTACGAAAGAGCGCGGGACGCGCAGCGCAAACAGCCGGCGGGCTTCACGGCCCTGTGGCAATTCCGGATGCGTATTCAGTGACAAAAGCTGCAGTAATTCATCGGGATCGGTAATAACATCGGCGAGTTGATGCAACCAATCTTCTCTATATGCCGTATTTTGGGTTATAATGTGTGCCATTTTTTTGGCTAAGCTACCAGTTTAAATATTCAGAGGGGCCATCATGGCGACTTATTCTAGCAACGATTTCCGTCCGGGTCTTAAAATCATGTTCGAGGGCGAGCCTTACGCTATCGAATCCAGTGAGTTCGTTAAGCCGGGCAAGGGCCAGGCGTTTGCGCGCGTTAAAATGCGTCGCCTGCTGACCGGCAGCCGTGTAGAGAAAACCTTTAAATCTACAGACTCTTGCGAAGGTGCAGACGTTGTAGATACCAACATGAACTACCTGTACAACGACGGTGAGTTCTACCACTTCATGCACCCTGAGACTTTCGAGCAGCACGGTGTTGAAGAGAAAACCGTATCTGACGCGGCAAAATGGCTGCAAGATAACGCAGAATGTATCGTTACCCTGTGGGACGGTCGTCCTATCGCTGTTCAGCCACCTAACTTCATCGAAGCTGAAATCACTGATACCGATCCTGGCCTGAAAGGCGATACTGCCGGTACTGGCGGCAAGCCTGCGACCCTGAGCACCGGCGCCGTGGTTAAAGTGCCATTGTTCGTACAGATTGGCGAAGTTGTCCGTGTTGACACCCGCTCTGGCGAATACGTATCACGCGTAAAATAAGTTTCAATACAAAGGGGCCTCGTTGGGCTCCTTTGTTTTACCCCTTCCCGCAAATTGTTGGCAGAATCTGCATAATGAAGAAAACTCTGTTGGCCGTTATCTCCCTGTTGCTACTGATGTCCCTTAGCGGATGTAATACTTTCCGTGGGTTCGGTGAAGACGTTCAGCACCTTGGCGGCGCTATCTCGCGTACGGCCAGTTAATAAGTATCAGATGCACTAATGTATTAGTGCGAAATAAGACCATTCTAAACAGCAACTCTCGCTGATATTTACTAAGCTTAGAAAACCGTACTTTTTCATCACTGACAAATAAGGGCTTTCATATGCTGAAGAAAAGTATTATCGCGATTTTCTCTTTGATGTTCTTGGCCTCATTGACCGCATGCAATACCACTCAAGGCGTAGGCGAAGATATTCAGGCTGGTGGTAAGGCCATCCAGCGTAGCGCGCAATAACCCACCTTGATGATTTCTGCGGTATTCCGCGAACGGCCGTAAAAGGGCATCGTCGTGGGATACCGCTTTCTCTGCTGAGCCTTTCCTGGCAGTCACCTTTGTGCTGTTATCCTCCCAGGCTGCAGGTATAATCTCCGGGCATATCACAACGCTAAACGGGACGACCTGTTTACGCATCTGTATTCGGGGACGACCCCATAGTAATGGAGCCTGTTTCATGGCTTGGATTATTCTGCTTATTGCCGGTTTGCTTGAAGTGGTGTGGGCTATCGGTTTGAAATACACCCACGGCTTTACCCGCCTGACCCCCAGCCTTATCACTATTGCTGCCATGGTAGTCAGTATGCTGTTGCTGGCGCATGCGATGAAAACACTGCCCGCCGGCACGGCCTACGCGGTATGGACCGGTATTGGTGCGGTAGGTGCAGCGATTATGGGGATGGTGCTACTGGGCGAATCAACCAATATCGCGCGTATTCTCAGCCTGTGCCTGATTGTAGTCGGCATATTGGGGCTGAAGTTCAGCAGTCACTGATACCCGTCGTCTTTCAAGCTGTAGCGTTGTTACCTGCTTACAAGACCCATCCGTGGGTCTTGCCCCTTTGGGGCCGCTGCAAGCAGCGTTCAAATCTGTTCCCGACAGATTTGTCACTAACCCCAGTCACTTACCTGAGTAAGCTCCTGGGGATCAGTGAACTGGGCGCCTAGCTACAGCTTGAAATCCATAGGGTATGTCGATTTGATCGAACTGATAGCCCCTTAGAAATAATAACAGGCGACCAACGGAAGTGGCCGCCAGAAGGGGGTTACAGGGTGACTACGCCGATCAGGGTCACTACGCTGAGGATGGCAGCCAAACCGTAGAAGACCCATTTGCCGGCGGGCACATGGATTTTCAAATCATGCATCGCATGGTGGATACGGTGCAGACCGCACCATAGCGGCAGGATAATCATCAGCAGCAGGAACAGGCGGCCAATCAGGCTCTGGCAGAAGGCCAGTACGCGGTCATAGCCCAGTGCATCGCCTGGGAATAACCCCAATGGCAGAAGAATGCCGATCAGTAGCACTATGGCGGGGGCGATGATGGCTCCCCACATTCCGCCGGCGCCAAATAATCCCCAGAAAACCGGTTCGTCTGAGCGTTTAGGTGCAAGATTTATCATGTTTCCTCCGGATTACATCAAGGCCACGGCCAGAATGACCACGCTGGCAACTACAGTCACCGCCCACAGCGTTTTCACTATTGGCCCCGGGCCCATTTTCTCGCTGTTAACCACAATGTTGGCGGCTTTCGGCGCCAAATCGAACCAGGTCTTGGTATGCAGCAGTGCGGCCAGCAGCGCGACGACGTTAATCAGCAGCACCAGTGGGTTTTGCAGAAAACCGACGAAACCCGCCCAGCTATCTACCCCGCCTTTAAGCGCAAAGACGCCGTAGATCAGCACGATACTGAACCAGACTGCTGGCACCGAGGTGCTTTCGCGCAGCATATAGAAACGGTAGAAACCGAGCTTTTGCCACCAGGTCGGCGTCATGGTGCGCACGTAGGGCTTACGTTGTGTTGTCATTGCTGTTTATCTCCCTTATTGCGGCTTCAGCATGGCGATCATGAAGTCTTTGGCACTTTCCACCTTGCCCTGCTGAATCGCAGCGGCCGGGTCGACGTGCTTCGGACAAACTTCAGAGCAGTAGCCGACAAAGGTACAGCTCCAGACGCCGTTTTCACCGTTCAGCTGCGCCATACGCTGTTTCTGGCCGTAGTCGCGGTTATCCAGGTTATAGCGGTGTGCCAGGGTGATCGCCGCCGGGCCGATAAACTCTGGGTTCAGGCCGAACTGCGGGCAAGCGGCATAACACAGGCCGCAGTTGATGCAGCCAGAAAACTGGTGATACTTGGCCATTTGCGCCGGAGTCTGCACGTTAGGGCCATCTTCCGGTTTGCGATTATTGCCGATGATGTAAGGCTTAATCGCCTCCAGACTTTCGATAAAGTGGGTCATATCGACCACCAGATCGCGCTCAATCGGGAAATTGCCCAGCGCTTCTACCTTCATGCCGCCGGTGTACTCGCGCAGGAAAGTTTTACAGGCCAGCTTTGGCACCCGGTTGACCATCATGCCGCACGAGCCGCAGATCGCCATACGGCATGACCAGCGGTAGGAAAGATCGGGGGCCAGGTTATCCTTGATGTAGCCCAGGGCGTCGAGCAACGAGGTTTGCTCATCATAAGGCACCGCGTAAGTCTCGAAATGCGGCTCAGAGTCGCGTTCCGGGTTATAGCGCATGACCTCGATTTTCAGGGTGTTCATCTCAGCCATTTGCCTGCTCCTTATCCTTTTTATCCTGCGCTTCGGCTTCAGCGCCGTATACACGTTTGGCCGGTGGCAGTTTGGTGATCTTCACGTCGCTGTATTCCAGGCGTGGTGCGCCGTTCGGGTTATGGAACGCCAGCGTATGCTTGAGAAAATTCACGTCGTCACGTTCGGTACAGCCTTCGTCCAGACGCTGGTGGGCACCGCGGGATTCTTTACGGTTGAGAGCGGAATGCGCCATGCATTCGGCCACGTCCAGTCCGTAACCCAGCTCGATGGTGTACAGCAGATCGGTATTGAACACGCTGGAGTTGTCGGTAATTTTGACGCGCTTGAAGCGTTCTTTCAGCTCAGCCAGTTTATCGACGGTTTTCTGCATCAGTTCCGGGGTACGGTAAATACCGCAGCCTTCTTCCATCGACATGCCCATCTCGTCGCGGATTTTTGCCCAGTTCTCGTTGCCTTCCTGTTTCATCAGGTTGCTCAACCGGGTTTCGACGTCGCGCCCCTGTGCATCCAGGGCACTGCCGTTAGCCGGGTTGCTTTCCAGCGCGCGGCGAGCTGCTTGCTCACCGGCCACCCGGCCGAATACCACCAGTTCTGCCAGCGAATTGGAACCCAGGCGGTTAGCACCATGCAGGCCGACGGAGGAACATTCACCGACGGCAAACAGCCCTTTAATACGGGTTTCGCAGTTTTGATCGGTTTCAATGCCGCCCATGGTGTAGTGCGCAGTTGGACGCACCGGGATCGGATCTTTCACCGGATCGACGCCGACATAGGCCTTGGCCAGTTCACAGATGAACGGCAGGCGTTCCAGCAGTTTCTTCTCACCCAGGTGGCGCAGGTCGAGATAAACCACGTCACCGCGTGGGGTAGGAACGGTGCGGCCGGCACGCCATTCATGCCAGAAAGCCTGCGACACCTTGTCGCGTGGGCCCAGTTCCATGTATTTGTTCTTTGGCTTGCCCAGCGGGGTTTCCGGCCCCATGCCGTAGTCCTGCAGGTAGCGATAGCCGTCTTTGTTGACCAGAATACCGCCTTCGCCACGGCAACCTTCGGTCATCAGGATACCGGAGCCAGGCAGGCCGGTAGGGTGATATTGGACAAACTCCATATCACGCAGCGGTACGCCATGGTGGAACGCCATGCCCATGCCATCACCGGTGACGATACCGCCGTTGGTGTTGTAGCGGTACACGCGCCCGGCACCGCCGGTAGCCATGACCACCGAATTGGCACGGATCTGCACGCGGGTGCCTTCCATCATGTTCATCGCCACCAGGCCGCGAGCCTGGCCGTCATCCACCAGAATATCCAGCACGAAGTGCTCGTCGAAACGCTGGATTTGCGGGTATTTGAGCGAGGTCTGGAACAGGGTGTGCAGCATGTGGAAGCCGGTCTTGTCGGCGGCGAACCAGGTGCGTTCAATCTTCATGCCTCCGAAGCGACGTACGTTGACTGACCCGTCCTCTTTACGGCTCCATGGACAACCCCACTGTTCAAGCTGGGTCATTTCGCGCGGGCAGTTGTGGACGAAATGGTCGACCACGTCCTGTTCACACAGCCAATCGCCACCGGCAACGGTGTCGTTGAAGTGGTAGTCGAAGCTATCGTGATCCTGAGTGACGGCGGCGGAGCCCCCTTCAGCGGCTACCGTATGGCTGCGCATCGGGTAGACTTTTGAGATTAGCGCGATTTTCAGTTGGGGGTTGGCTTCCGCTGCGGCTATTGCTGCACGTAAACCAGCACCCCCGGCCCCAATAATGGCAAGATCGGCGTTAAAGGTTTGCACTGCATTCCTCCAATATTCTTGTTAAGAACGGCAAATTAAATATCTATGCTTAATATTTATAAAAAACTTCGGGTGCTAACTAACTGAGTTTATTGTCGTTGCATTAATACTAAGGATAGATATCTCCCACCAATAATGTGGAATTAACTATACCTAAAGTTAAGTAGAAGAAATTTGATGTGATCGATTGTTTTGCCTTTTAACCGCCGGTTGGGAGGATAATTTACCGCAGGCTGGATTTAACGTTTATTCACCTTTTATTAACCTTATTACTAACTATTTATCAGGTAATGTCGCGGTTAAAAGTCCAGGGCCTGTTAAGAATTTGTTTGCATGCCGGGATACGAGTAGACTGCATCCCCTGTTTGATTTCGGAGTAATTACCATGAGCGAAACGGCAAGCTGGCAGCCAAGTGCACCCATCGCCAATTTGTTGAAGCGCGCAGCGATCCTGACTGAGATCCGGCGTTTCTTCGCCGATCGTGGCGTATTGGAAGTTGAGACGCCAACCATGAGCCAGGCGACGGTCACCGATATCCACCTGTTCCCGTTCCAGACGCGTTTCGTCGGGCCCGGCGCGGCGGATGGCCTGACGCTGTACATGATGACCAGCCCGGAATACCACATGAAGCGCTTGCTGGCGGCGGGCAGCGGTCCGATCTATCAAATGGGGCGCAGCTTCCGTAATGAAGAAGCCGGTCGTCACCACAACCCGGAATTCACCATGCTGGAGTGGTACCGCCCGCATTACGACATGTACCGTCTGATGAATGAGGTGGACGATCTGCTGCAGCAGGTGCTGGATTGCGACAGTGCGGAAACCCTGTCCTATCAGCAGGCTTTCCTGCGCCATCTGGATATCGATCCGCTGTCAGCGGAGAAGGCACAATTGCGTGAAGCGGCGGCCAAGCTGGATCTGAGCAACATTGCCGATACAGAAGAAGATCGCGATACGCTGTTGCAGTTGCTGTTCACCGTTGGCGTGGAGCCGCACATTGGTCGTGACAAACCGGCGTTCGTTTATCACTTCCCGGCCAGTCAGGCGTCGTTGGCGGAGATCAGTACCGAGGATCACCGGGTGGCGGAGCGTTTCGAGGTTTACTTCAAGGGCATTGAGCTGGCGAATGGCTTCCGTGAGCTGACGGACAGTCGCGAACAAGGGCAGCGTTTTGCCCAGGACAACCGCAAACGTGCGGAACGCGGCTTGCCACAACATCCGATTGATAACAACCTGCTGGACGCATTGCAGCACGGCATGCCTGAATGCTCAGGTGTGGCGTTAGGGGTTGACCGCTTGGTGATGCTGGCGCTGGGTGCCGAGAGCCTGAGTGAGGTGCTGGCCTTCCCGGTCGGGCGCGCATAGCTGCTAATTCAGCGCCATTGCGATAAAAAAAGGGTTCGGCCATAGCCGAACCCTTTTTGCATTCTGCGCTACAGACTGCCCGATTCGCGTTTGGTGTTCGGCGGTGGGGTAGACGGCGGCGTACGGCCATTGCTGGTCAAGCGTGAGAGCGTCTCGCTGCGCACCTGGAACGGTGGGTATGGCAGCGTAATGCCGTGCTCGCGGTAACCGGCCAGAATCAACTGATGGATCTCGTGGCGCAGAGGCATGCGGTGGCCCATCTCGGCCGCATAGATACGCATCTCGAAGATCTGAATGCCCTGTTGCAGATCGACCAGATAGACCTCCGGCACCGGGTTGTCCAGCACCAGCGAGCAGCGTTCGGCGGCGTTGAGAAGGATCTTGGTCACTTCTTCGCTGTTGGCATCGCCCGGTGCCGGCACCGTCAACACCACACGGGTCAGGTTGTCCGACAGCGACCAGTTGACGAACTGCTCGGTGATGAACGCCTTGTTCGGCACGATGATCTCTTTGCGATCCCAGTCAGAAATAGTGGTGGCGCGAGTGTTGATCTTGGTGACGGTGCCGGTCAGGTTGCGGATCGTCACCGTATCGCCGATGCGGATCGGCTTTTCGAACAAAATGATCAAGCCGGAGATGAAGTTGGAGAAAATCTCCTGCATGCCGAAGCCCAACCCCACGCTGAGCGCGGTGACCACCCACTGCAGTTTCGACCACTCGATGCCGATCCAGGAAAAACTGAGGATAGCGCCGAATAGCAACAGCAGGTACTTGGTAATGGTGGTGATGGCATAGCCGGTGCCCGGCGTCAGATCAAGGTGCTGCAACACCGCCAGTTCCAGTAGCGCCGGCAGGTTACGGACCAACTGCATGGTGACGACCAGCACTAAAATGGCGATCAATACCGCACCCAACGTGATCGGGTGTGCCGTTTCCACCCCGTTGACCGTCGAGGTTACGTCCCACAGGGAGATGTTTTCCAGGAAGGCGAAGGCGGAATGGATCTCCGACCACAGCACGATCACCGATACCAGCGCGATCATGGTCAGGATCGAACGTACCAGCCGCAGTGACTGGGCGCTGATGGTATCGAGATCGATTTCCGAATCATCCAGATCCGTCGAGCCTTCGGTGCTGTTAGGCGTGTGTGAGCTTTCTTCTTCCCCACGTGCACGCTGGGCCAGGATATCGGCGCGGCGTTGCTTGGCGCGGTCAAAGGCAATACGGCGGCGCTGGATCAGCATCCAGCGACGGATAATATGGTAAATCACCAGCAGGAAGAACCAGATGGCTACCGAGGTTTCCAGACGCGCCAGCAGCGCCTGTGAAGTGGTCAGGTAGCCGACGGCCGAGGCCAGTGCTGCCAGCACCGGTGCCGACAACAGCAGCCCCCACAGCGCGGTGTTGACCATGTTGTCGCCGGAGCCTTTCTTGTCCAGATACAGCGGGATGCCGGCACGTTTCAGGCTGTTGGTTACCAGGGCCAATGCCAGACACAGCAAGATAAAGCACAGCCGGCCAAGGGTGTTGGCAAATTCGCGTTCTTTCAGGCTGTCGAAGGTAATCAGCGCCATGATCAGCGGCACGATCAGCCAGATCGACATTTTGTAGTAACGCATGGCGCGTGAAACCTGCTTCACCGGCCAGCGGAAATGCACGATAAACAGCCCCTGTGGATGAGCAAAGGCGGCGCAGATCATACAAACCCACAAGATCGGCAGTGTCGCAGTGACGCCCTTGCCGATGGCTTCGGCTACCGGATAGTTCCAGGCACTTTGCAGGCCAAAACCGAGTGCCGCCCACAACACCGGCAGCGGCAGCGCCACCAGAATCGACCAGAACACGGTGCGTACCGTCAGGAAGAACTCGTCCTGGGTGACTTTGCCGACCCGGCTGCTGGCCCGGGTCAGGAAGGCGTGGTAGTGCTTGCGGGAGCTGATGCTGAAAATCACCAGCAGCAGGGCACCGAAAATCGGGATTAGCGTTTCCTGGCTGGTCACCATCATCATAAAGGCACCGCCGAGTTGCGACAGCGTATCGAGTGACAGCAACACAGTGAGATCGTGCGCCACGTTAATCGGGTAGGACAGGTTGATCGGATTAATGTCCGGCACCCAGAACAGATAACGGTGGGTGGCGTCCCGGATTTCGTTCAGGGCCTCAATTAGCTGGGTATTGGCCACTTTGAGCTTGGTCAGCTCGAGGATTTGGGTATCGCAGCCGGAAAGCAGTGAATTGAGCAGTTCGCGTTGGGTACGCAACTGGGCGTCGACGATACGCCGTTCCGCGCTGGTCAGTTCACTGCCATCGTCGCGTTTAAACTCTCGCTGTGGGAGTTTCTCCAGTTGGCTTTCAAACTGCAGTCGCTGTACGCGCAACTGAGCCATATCGCCGTCCAACTGCTGTGGCTTGGGCATTTCTGGCAGTGTCGCCACCTGGGCACGCAGGGTTTCTCCCAGTGCGGACGAGGAGCCAAGCCATTGGGCCTGTTCGATGATGGTGCTTAATGCCTGGCGCACCTGCAGCGTTTGCGCGGCGGCCCGACGTTGTTGGGATGAGATCAGATCCATGCGCTGGGCCTGATTGTTCAACGCGGCGGAAAGTTCACGGTTGATCTGTAGCTGCTGGCTGATGCTTTTTGGCAGGTCGCCGTTCTGTTCGGCCAACTGCTCGGTTTTTTCCAGTGCCAGTTCGGCTTCACGTTGCCGCTGGGCATTGAGGTTATTGCGCAGCGCCTGCAGCTGAATGTCGACTTTCTCGTGGCGCTTTTTGTAGACCTCAGCGCGCATCCGCGCCAGTTCCTGACGATTGTTGGCCGACAGCTGCGCCAGCTCGAGTTCATCAACCTTGGCTTTGCGCGCAGCGGCCTCAGTTTGTAATAACGCCAGCGCGGCCTGTGCATGTGGCGTGGTCGGGTTAGCGGGCTGTGCCTGCAGACGGCGCTGCACTTCCGTCAGCGCTCGGCGAGCATCGGTCTGCTGCTGTGGCAACTGACCGAGGGAGTCGCTGATTTCTCGCGTGCGCTCCTGTTCCTGCTGCAACAGCCGGGCCTGTTCCAGCAACAGACTGCTGGTTTGCAAAATTTGCTGCTCCAGATCGCTGGCCGGCAGGTTATCGCCATTTGGCAGGATCTTACTGTCTTCAATTACCAATTGACGGCGCAGTTCCTGCGTCATCTTTGGAAAATCGTCGATCACCCGCTGATACTGTTCAACACGCGTCAGCGACTCTTTGCGTTCTGATAACCAGTTGAGGGCGCTTTGCAGCGCCTCAGTGGTTTCCGCCTGATTAGGCACGTTTTTGTTGCCTTCCGCCTGCTTCAACTCTTGTTTGAGCTGTGTTTCGGTAGGCACCGTGGCGGCCAGCACCGGTTGAGACAGTAAACAACCGAGCAATAGCGTGATAATCAGGCGCACAGTATCAATTCCCTTAGATCTGCGTTGTTTCAGCGGCGGCAGGTGTCGCCGGGATTTCTGCGAAGGCTTCGCCCATACGGGTCACGGTGCCGTTGTTCAATTGCGGGGCAAACTGCACGCTGCCTGGGGCAAACAGGTTGATGACCGTCGAGCCAAGCTTGAAGCGGCCCATTTCTGCCCCTTTCTCCAGTGCGATAGCGCCTTCAGCGCCTTCTGCCGGGTAGGTCCAGCGCTTGATAATGCCTTCGCGCGGTGGTGTAACGGTGCCGGCCCAGACGGTTTCGATGCTGCCGACGATGGTGGCACCCACCAGGATCTGCGCCATAGGTCCGATCGCGGTATCGAATACGCAGATCACACGCTCATTGCGGGCAAACAGGTTTGGTACGTTGGCTGCGGTCAGTGGGTTGACAGAAAACAGGTCGCCCGGAACATAAATCATTTCGCGCAGTACGCCATCACACGGCATATGCACACGGTGATAGTCACGAGGTGCCAGGTAAGTGGTGGCGAACAGACCGTTGCGGAACGGCTCAGCCAGTATGTAGTTGCCGGCCAGCAGCGCCTCCAGGCTGTAGTAATGGCCTTTAGCCTGGAAAATTTGGTCGTCGTTGATCGGGCCGAGTTGGCTTATCGCGCCATCTGCGGGCAGCGCCAGCCAATGGGGGCCGTCGACGATCGGACGTGCGCCGTCACGCAGTGGCCGTACAAAGAAATCGTTGAAGGTCGCATAAGAGGTCAGGTCAGGATTTTGTGCTTCCTGCATATCCACGCGGTAATAGCGGGCGAAGCCCTTCACCACTAGCTGGGTCAGCCAGCCGGCTTGTTTATCTGCGCCCCAGCCTGCCAGGCGGGTCAGCGCCAACTTGGGTAACCAATACTGCAATTTAATTTTGATGCTATCCAGCACATTAACCTCGTGAATCGGGGTAAAGGGCGCGCATTGTAACCATGGCTCCGCCATAGTCAACGCCGCCCGGTATTATCAGCCTGCGGCGTCGGTGAAGTTCTTGCGAACCTTCACGGAGGCCATGCTTTCCAGAATACGATGGTAGTTTTCAAAACGCTCTTTGGCGATATCGCCTTTCTCCATCGCCCCGCGGATGGCGCAGCCTGGGTCGGTGTCGTGGCTGCAGTCGCGGAATTTGCAACCGCCCAAATAGTCACGGAATTCGACATAGGCTCGAGTCACTTGTTCCGGCTCCAGATGCCACAGACCAAACTCACGCACACCCGGTGAATCGATCACATCGCCGCCGTGTTGGAAATGGTACAGCCGCGCAGCGGTGGTGGTATGTTGCCCGAGGCCAGAGACATCGGAAACCTGATTTACCAGAATTTGCGTATCGCTTGGCGGCAACAGGGCATTCAGCAGGCTGGATTTGCCCACCCCGGACTGGCCGGCAAAGATACTGATACGATCGACCAGCGCCTGTTCAAACGCCTCCATCCCTTCACGCGTCTGGCTGGAGACTTCCAGCACCCGGTAACCGATATGGCGGTAGATATCCATCATCCCGTCGACGGTCTTGCGTGCTTCTGCATCCAGCAAGTCGATTTTGTTCAGTACGATCAGCGGCTCGACTTCCAGCGTTTCACAGGCCACCAGATAGCGGTCGATCATATTCAGCGACAGCTCTGGCAGGATCGCGGAAACGATGACGATCTGATCGATATTGGCGGCGATGGGCTTCACGCCGTCGTAGATATCGGGGCGGTTCAGTACGGAAGTGCGTTCATGCACGGCCTCTACAATACCTTTCACCCCAGCATGGGTGCCGACACCAGGGCGCCATACCACACGATCGCCGGTCACCAGCGAACGTAACGTACGGCGGATATTACAGCGGTGCTGAGTGCCATCCGCTGCTTCAACGTCGGCGTGCATGCCGAAACGACTGATGACGATGCCGTCCTGCGGCTCACCCAGTTGGGAATCATCCAGTTCCGGTTTATTGTCAGTGCGCTTCAGGCGACGTTGATGGTTCGCTTGCACGCGGCGTTCTTGACCTTTGGACAGTTTGTTCTTGCTCACTGCGCCTCACTTGAATCCGCTTTATCGCTCATGGCGACCAAAAAGACTATGATACACGCTATTTTATATTAAATAACCGTTGTTAGCCGCCACGCGCAGCCTACTACCGTCGGTAAACAGCCAGTGTCGCTCGCCGCCTTGCCTATAGTTTGTTTATCTTTTGGCTTTTACGCAGGAAATATCATGACAGGAAACGAAAATAACCTGATTTGGATCGATCTGGAGATGACAGGATTGGATCCTGAACGCGATCGCATTATCGAGATCGCAACACTGGTCACCGACGCTAATCTGAACATACTTGCGGAAGGGCCGACGATCGCCGTACATCAATCCGATGAACAGCTTGGTTTGATGGATGACTGGAACGTGCGTACTCATACCGGCAGCGGGCTAGTGGAACGCGTGAAGGCCAGTCAGTACGACGACCATGCCGCCGAGTTGGCCACTATCGCCTTTTTGCAACAGTGGGTACCGGCGGGCAAATCACCGATCTGCGGCAACAGTGTAGGCCAGGACCGCCGCTTCCTGTTCCGCTATATGCCGGAACTGGAAGCCTACTTCCATTACCGCTATCTGGATGTCAGCACTTTGAAGGAGTTGGCGCGTCGTTGGAAGCCGGAAATCCTAAGCGGTTTTAAAAAGCAGGGTACTCATCAGGCTATGGATGATATCCGTGAGTCAGTAGGTGAATTGGCCTATTACCGTGAGCATTTCATCCAGCTATAATGGATGCCAGGCCCCTGAACAGGGGGCCTGATTACCGCAAGTGGCCAATCCCGCCGCTTAATTAACCAGTTTGGCGCTTTAATCGGCAAACAAACAAAAAACGCGTTTTTTTGCTTTCAGGGGCTTGCGGCAGAAAGGATTTCTCGTATAATGCGCACCCCGTACCGATGAAGAATTTCGTTTAGTTCCGACATCGTTACGCCGGGCGGGAATAGCTCAGTTGGTAGAGCACGACCTTGCCAAGGTCGGGGTCGCGAGTTCGAGTCTCGTTTCCCGCTCCAAATTCAGCAATGCTGCTTAGGTGGCGTGATGAATAAAAAAGTAACAAGTAGTACCCATGCGACGCGGGAATAGCTCAGTTGGTAGAGCACGACCTTGCCAAGGTCGGGGTCGCGAGTTCGAGTCTCGTTTCCCGCTCCAAAAAATTCAAAGGCCATGTTGTTGTTTGATGGCCGGATGCCCAAAGCATCTCAATGCGGGAATAGCTCAGTTGGTAGAGCACGACCTTGCCAAGGTCGGGGTCGCGAGTTCGAGTCTCGTTTCCCGCTCCAATTTTATCTTCGTTTTAACTCAGTCCAACGCCTTTACCGGCGCGGCTTCATGTCTTGTTGTACATACCCTGTCGAAATGTTGTGAACAGACTTATCCACAGGTAGCGTACATAATACCCTCAGCTCAAAAAATCAACGCCACATAAATGAAATCTTTATGTATTTGATTTATAAAGATATTTATTTATCGGAAAACGTTATGCCGATCACTTGCTCTTTTTGTTGCAGTTGAAAGACAAAGCATTTTTATTTTTATGCACAAATCCACAGAGTGACTATTGGACCTGAACGCAAGGTTTTAGGCATCCCTCGGTAATCCTTTTTCCACAGCCCGTATCAATCGTTTTTTCTGCGTTGTCTGTACTTCTATCCCTTGCTCCTCACGCCGCCCCAATTGCTGTTCCAGCGCCCAGTGGATATGTTCATCCAGCATTGCGTCCTGTTCCAGCCGGGAGCGCAGCGCCATCACTATGGCATCCTGATAGGGAGCATTACCCAACGCCACGGCAATATTACGCAACCAACGCAAATGGCCGATGCGCCGGATGGCAGAACCTTCAGTGACGCGCAGGAATTTCTCTTCCGTCCAATCGAACAGTTCAATCAGTTGCGGTGCATGTAGTGCGGCACGCGGGCTGAAATCATCTTCGTCAGTGAGCTGCGAGAAGCGGTTCCAGGGGCAGATAAGCTGGCAATCATCACAGCCGTAGATACGGTTGCCTAACAATGGCCGAAATTCTTCAGGAATGGCACCTTCCAGCTCGATGGTGAGATAGGAGATGCAGCGCCGGGCGTCCACGGTATAGGGTGCGACGATGGCTCCGGTCGGGCAAGTGGTGATACAGGCGACGCAGCGACCGCATTGTTCTTGTTGCGGCTTATCTACCGGCAAGGGCAGATCGATCAGCAGTTCGCCAAGAAAGAACCAGGAACCGGCTTCGCGATTGAGAATGAGTGAGTGTTTACCAACCCAGCCAATCCCGGCCTTGGAGGCCAATGCGCGTTCCATCACCGGCGCGGAGTCGACAAAAGGGCGGAAATTCAGTTCGCCGCAGTAGGCCTGGATTTGGTCGCCGAGCTTTTTCAGCCGTTGGCGCAGCAGTTTGTGATAATCACGTCCCAACGCATAGCGGCTGACATAGCCCAACTCTGGGTTCTGCAACGTGCTGGCAAAGGCCGCTTTGGCCGGCAGATAGTTCATGCGCACGCTGATCACCCGCAGGGTGCCGGGCAGTAGCTCATGAGGCCGGGCGCGCAGCATACCGTGGCGTGCCATCCACTCCATTTCGCCGTGATATTGTTTGTCCAGCCAGGCCTGCAGTTTAGGCTCTTCCGCGCTGAGATCGGTGTCGCAGATGCCTACCTGCTGGAATCCTAGCGATTGGCCCCATTGCTTGATATGTTGGGCGAGTTGATTGAGATCGAGGGGGTGAGTCATGACGGGCCACAGTGAAAAACAATACTCCGACAGTTTATCACACTCTGTCTGGTCTGCAGACTGGATCCGGCGGGCTGAAGCCAGCGCCGCTGCCTCGCAAGGCATTTCACTCTACCAACTGATGCAACGTGCCGGTGAGGCAGCTTACACCCTGGCATGCGACCAATACCCGGCGGCTCACCACTGGCTGGTGCTGTGCGGCCATGGCAACAATGGCGGTGACGGTTATGTGGTCGCCCGACTGGCAGCGGCGGCCGGCGTTAAGGTCAGTCTGATCGCCTGCGAAGGCACACGGGCACTGCCGCCAGAGGCTGAAGAAGCGCGACAGGCCTGGTTGGCCGCCGGGGGTGAAATTCATCCGGCTGACAGTCGTTGGCCGGAAGATATTGATCTGATAATCGACGGCTTGCTTGGAACCGGGCTGAGTAACGCCCCGCGCGCGCCATACAATGCGCTGATTGAAGCCACGAACCGCAACTGCGCACCGGTTATCGCACTCGATATACCCTCGGGCTTGCTGGCTGAAAGCGGTGCTGTGCCTGGCGTGGCGATCCGCGCTACGCACACCATGACGTTTATTGCCCTCAAACCGGGCTTGTTGACCGGTCAGGCCCGTGATTGGGTCGGGCAACTTCACCAGAGTACGCTAGGATTATCGGGTTGGTTGGCGAAGCAACCGGCACAGATTCAGCGGCTTACTGCCGAGTCCCTGCCTCTGTGGCTGAAACCGCGTCGTCCCTGCTCGCATAAAGGTGAACAAGGGCGTTTGTTGGTGGTTGGCGGCGATCATGGTTTTGGCGGGGCGATACGCATGGCGGCAGAAGCGGCACTACGCAGCGGTGCTGGATTGGTGCGAGTACTTACTCACATTGAACATGTGGGGCCGTTATTGACCGCCAGACCCGAACTGATGGTACAGCCTTTAAGTGACGAAGCACTGCAGCAGGCGCTCGACTGGGCAGATGTCCTGGTGGTGGGGCCGGGGCTGGGCCAGGGCGAATGGGGTAGGAATGCGCTGAAAGTATTGCAAGCCAGTGATAAACCGGCGTTATGGGACGCGGATGCGTTGAACTTGCTGGCATTAAATCCCGAGAAGCGTCAGAATCGAGTGATTACCCCGCATCCTGGGGAGGCGGCACGCCTGATGGGGTGCCGTATCGCTGAGATTGAGAGTGATCGCTTACTTGCAGCGCGTAATCTGGCGGCGCAATACGGTGGCGTAGCCGTGCTGAAAGGTGCAGGCACGCTGATTGCCGACCAGTTCGGCCAGATGGCGATCGCCGACGTCGGCAATGCTGGCATGGCCTCCGGCGGAATGGGCGATGTTCTGTCGGGTATCATCGGCGGTTTGCTGGGGCAAAAGCTCTCGCTGTATGATGCAGCCTGTGCTGGATGTGTGGCGCATGGCGCAGCCGCCGATCGCGTGGCGGCAAGACAAGGAATCAGGGGGATGTTGGCAAGCGACTTACTGCCGGAAATTCCTTATTACGTTAATCCTGAGTTGGCATAAATAGAAACTATCGAATGAAAGAACTCGTTTTACCTCTGCCGGATGAGGCAGCGACTGTCGCATTGGGTGCCGTCTTGGCTAAGGCGTGCGATCGTGCCAGCGTAATTTACCTTTACGGTGACCTGGGTGCCGGTAAAACCACCTTCAGCCGTGGTTTCCTGCAGGCATTGGGTCATCAGGGCAATGTTAAAAGCCCCACTTACACGCTGGTAGAGCCTTATGCGCTGCAACCGCTGGCGGTATACCATTTTGATCTGTACCGCCTGGCCGATCCGGAAGAACTCGAATTTATGGGCATTCGCGATTATTTTGCGCAGGATGCTATTTGCCTGGTGGAATGGCCGCAGCAGGGCACGGGCGTATTGCCGGAGCCGGATCTGGAGCTGCATCTCAGCTATCAGGATCAGGGACGAGAAGCAAAAATTCAGGCGGTTTCTGCCTATGGCAGCCAGCTTTTAGACCGTATTCACGGGCCACAGGAATGACGCCGCAATGACGTATGCGTTGAGAAAACTATTCGTAATCGCCCTGATCGCCGTATTGGGGCCTTTGGGTGCGGCCAGTACGCTGGCCGCATCAAAGCTGTCTGATATTAAAGTCACCAATGCCCAACGCGAAGCCACCGTCTCGGTGAGTTTCAACGGCCCGCCGGATTATGCCTTTTTCCCACTGCATGGCCCGGACCGCGTGGTGCTGGATGTTAACCAGAAAGGCAAGGTCGGTGGTCTGCCGCTGAATTTTAGCGGTCAAAACCTGGTGAAAAGCATCCGCTCCAGTACGCCGAAAGATGCCCAGAGCGTGCGGCTGGTGTTTGACCTGACCCAGCGTTCGAAGATCCGGGTTGCCACACGCCAAAGCGGCAGTATCTATACCGTGGTGTTTACCATTGCCGCAGAGGTCAGTGCTAATACCAACATAGTGCGTAAAGCTCCGGTATCGGTGCCTGCGCCGGTCGCCGTGAGCCAGCCAACGCGTAAAGCGCCGGTCGTGGTGAGTGAGCCTGATGAGCCTGCACCGGTGCGTAAAGCACCAAGCGGTTCTAATCCGTTCAGCAACAAGAAAACCGTAGTTGCGGGGACCGCATCGGAAATTACGCCGCGTAGCAGCCGCGTCTCCGCAGGTTCCGGCGATCGGGTGGTGGTAGCCATTGACGCCGGTCACGGCGGGCAGGATCCAGGCGCTATCGGCCCGAACGGCCTGAAAGAGAAGAATGTCACTATTGCTATTGCTCGTCGCTTACAGGCGTTACTGGATGCCGATCCTCAGTTCAAACCGGTCTTAACGCGCAATGGTGACTACTTCATCTCGGTGATGGGACGTTCCGACGTAGCGCGCAAACAGGGCGCCAACGTGCTGATCTCCATTCACGCCGATGCCGCGCCAAACCGCAGTGCCAATGGGGCCTCGGTTTGGGTTCTGTCCAACCGCCGGGCCAACAGTGAAATGGCAGGCTGGCTGGAGCAGCATGAGAAACAGTCGGAATTGCTGGGCGGAGCGGGCGATTTGCTGGCCAACAGCCAGGCGGATCCTTACCTGAGCCAGGCGGTGCTGGATCTGCAGTTCGGTCACTCGCAACGTGTAGGTTACGATGTGGCGGTCAAAGTCTTGCAGCAGTTGCAGAGCGTCGGTTCATTGCATAAACGTCGTCCGGAACACGCCAGCCTTGGTGTGCTGCGTTCGCCGGATATTCCATCATTGCTAGTGGAAACAGGATTTATCAGTAATAGCACGGAGGAGCGGCTGCTCGGCAGTAGCGCGTATCAGGAAAAAATTGCCAGGGCGATCCACAACGGCCTGCGTAGTTATTTCCTGGCGCATCCGCTACAAGCCGACCCAAAGGTGGAAAACCGACCGCTGGACGTCGCAGCGGCGGTTAACTCCTCAACACCAGACGTCAGCCAGCCTGCACCGGTCGTCAGTTCGGCCGGCAGCAGCCGTATTAGCGGTAAAACGCAGATTCACGTAGTGAAGCGGGCGGAAACGCTCTCCGGTATTGCCGACAGCTATGGCACGACCATGGCGGCGTTGCGTGACCTGAACAAGCTGAAGAAGGATGGCGTGTGGGTCGGCCAACGCCTCAAGGTACCGGCGGGTAAATCCGCCGCTACTGTCAACACGGTCGCCAAGGCGAAACCCCGCGTGAAGAAGCCGTCAAAGCATAAAGTGGCCCGCGGTGATACTTTGACATCTATTGCCAGCCGTTATGGCGTCAGCGTCAGCGACCTGAAACGCGTGAATAAACTGAAGTCGGACGTTGCGCCGCTGGATCGGACGCTGACCATTCCGCAGGCCTAGCGCCCACACATTACAGGAGTCAGCATGCCTATCCAGGTACTACCGCCCCAGCTTGCCAATCAGATTGCCGCCGGTGAAGTAGTCGAGCGACCCGCGTCTGTGGTCAAGGAACTGGTGGAAAACAGTCTGGATGCCGGGGCGACGCGTATTGATATTGATATCGAGCGCGGTGGTGCCAAGTTGATCCGCATCCGTGATAACGGCAGTGGTATTGGCAAGGACGACCTGGCTCTGGCGTTGGCCCGTCATGCCACCAGTAAAATCAGTACGCTCGACGATTTGGAAGCCATTGCCAGCCTCGGCTTTCGCGGTGAGGCGTTGGCCAGTATCAGCTCGGTTTCTCGCTTAACCCTCACTTCACGCACCGCAGAACAAAACGAAGCCTGGCAGGCTTATGCCGAAGGTCGCGATCAGGCGGTGACGCTCAAGCCGGCGGCACACCCGACAGGCAGTACGCTGGAAGTGCTGGATCTGTTCTACAACACCCCGGCGCGGCGCAAATTTATGCGCACCGAGAAAACCGAATTCGGTCATATCGATGAAGTGGTTCGACGTATTGCACTGGCGCGTTTCGATGTGGCGATCAATCTTAGTCACAATGGCAAGCTGATGCGCCAATATCGCGCAGCGAAAGACGAGAGCCAGTATGAGCGCCGCCTGGGCAGTATTTGCGGTCCGGCCTTTTTGCAGCATGCGCTGAATATTTCTTGGCAGCACGGTGATCTGACCATCCGCGGTTGGGTGGCCGATCCTGCCGGTGCCCGGCAACTGGGCGAAATGCAGTATTGCTACGTCAACAGCCGCATGATGCGCGATCGTTTGATTAATCACGCTATCCGCCAGGCTTATCAGGATCAACTGAAAGACGACCAGCAGCCTGCCTATGTGCTGTATCTGGAGGTAGACCCGCATCAGGTGGATGTGAATGTACACCCGGCCAAGCACGAGGTACGTTTCCATCAGGCTCGGCTGGTGCACGACTTTATCTATCAGGCGGTAACCACCGTGTTGCAGCAGGTCGGCCATGCGCCGCTGCCGTTGACCGATGAAACCGAGCTGCCGCAGGCTCCGGTCTGGCAGCAAGAAAACCGCGTCGCCGCTGGCGGCAATCATTTTTCGCAGCCTGCACCGCGCCGAGAAACCGCATCAACCGAGCCTGCCGTCGCGCGTGAACGTGCGCCGCAACCGGCTTATCATTCGGGTAGTGGCTACCAGAAGCGGGAAGGTGAACTGTACGGTAAGCTGTTGCAGGCCACGCCAGTGGCTGAGCCACGACAAGAAGCGCCGAAGCAACCGCTGTTTCCGCCGGTAAAAACCGAGCCGGAAACACCACTGGCCGGTAGTCAGCACGGTTTTGGCCGTGTGCTGATGATCTACCCGCCGTGTTATGCGCTGATTGAAAACCGTCAACAGTTAATGTTGCTTAACCTGCCGGTGGCCGAACGCTGGTTACGTCAGGCGCAACTCAATCCTTCGCAAGAAGGCTTGCGGCCACAACCGCTGCTGATACCAATCAAGCTGACGTTGAACAAACAAGAAGCGGCTGCCTGCATACATCATCAGCCGCTATTGGTAACCATGGGTCTGGATCTGCAAGTTGATCACGGGCGTGTGACGCTGCGCGCAGTACCTTTACCATTACGCCAACAAAATTTACAAAAACTGATACCCGAACTGTTAGGCTATCTGGCCGAGAATCAGGAGATGTCGCCCGCGGTATTGGCCACCTGGTTTGCCCGCCATTTAGGTAGCGAGCATGAACAGTGGAACACCTCACAAGCGATACAATTGCTGACCGACGTTGAACGACTTTGCCCGAAACTGGTCAAATCACCACCCAGCGGACTTTTACAACCTGTTGATTTACAGGCTGCACTGACAGCACTTAGGCATGATTGAAACTGAAATGACACCACGTCCCCCGGCTATTTTTATCATGGGGCCGACCGCCTCGGGCAAAACCGCATTGGCGATCGCGCTGCGTGAACGCCTGCCTGTGGAATTGATCAGCGTGGATTCCGCGCTGATTTATCGCGGTATGGATATCGGCACGGCCAAACCGAGCGCTGAAGAACTGGCGCAGGCACCGCATCGGCTGATTGATATTCGTGACCCTGCCGAAGTCTACTCAGCAGCGGACTTTCGCACCGACGCACTGAAAGAGATGGCCGCCATTAGCGCCGCCGGGCGTATCCCGCTGCTGGTGGGGGGCACCATGCTTTATTTCAAGGCGTTGCTGGAAGGTTTATCGCCGTTGCCACCTGCCGATCCTGTGGTGCGCGAGCGCATCGAACAGCAGGCGGCGGAGCAGGGTTGGGACGTTTTACACCGTCAGTTGCAAGAGATTGATCCGGTTGCGGCATTGAGAATTCATCCGAATGATCCGCAGAGACTGTCCAGAGCACTGGAAGTTTTTTTTATTTCGGGTAAAACTTTAACGGAACTGACTAAAATTTCGGGTGAATCGTTGCCGTATCATGTGCACCAGTTTGCGATAGCGCCGACCAGCCGTGAGTTGATCCATCAACGCATAGAGCTGCGGTACCATCAAATGTTGGCGGCAGGTTTTGAGACGGAAGCGCGTGCACTTTTTGCTCGGGGTGATTTGCATACGGATTTGCCTTCCATTCGCTGTGTCGGTTATCGCCAGATGTGGTCATATTTGTCTGGCGAGATTAGTTACGATGAGATGGTTTATCGTGGTATTTGCGCAACGCGTCAATTGGCCAAGCGCCAAATGACCTGGTTACGAGGCTGGGACTCGGTACATTGGCTGGACAGCGAGAAGCCGGGAGAGGCTTTGGACTCGGTAATACAGGTTGTTAGTGCATAGGTTGAGTGATTGTGTACAATTGATGAGTATT
The DNA here is from genome assembly GCF_052691735.1 of Serratia sp. NA_13. Taxonomy (NCBI): domain Bacteria; kingdom Pseudomonadati; phylum Pseudomonadota; class Gammaproteobacteria; order Enterobacterales; family Yersiniaceae; genus Serratia; species Serratia sp. NA_13. Next base: position 13,917 of record NZ_JBQZFV010000019.1, on the reverse strand, counting down.
CAGCGCGCAAATTTTTTAGGTCGTTTATTTTAGAGCCGACAGGTTCTTAGTTAAAAACAACAAGCAAATAAGGAAAAGATAGAATGGCTAAGGGGCAATCTTTGCAAGATCCGTTCCTGAACGCATTGCGTCGTGAACGTGTTCCGGTTTCTATTTATTTGGTGAATGGTATTAAGCTGCAAGGCCAGATTGAGTCTTTTGACCAGTTTGTCATCCTGTTGAAAAACACGGTGAGCCAGATGGTTTATAAGCACGCTATCTCTACCGTTGTCCCGTCACGCCCGGTATCGCACCATAGCAATACTCCGAGCGGCGGCACCAGTAACTATCACCATGGTAACAACCCGTCTGCGCCGCAACAGCCGCAGCAGGAAAGCGATGACGCTGAATAAAGTGCGTTGCGAGTCAACCATGACGGGGAGCATAAGCAGCCATGGGCTGTTTATGTCCCCCAAACTCACGGATTTCCGTTTGAGAGGTTGCACGCTTGTTTGACCGTTATGAAGCCGGTGAGCAGGCCGTCCTGGTTCATATCTATTTCTCGCAAGACAAAGATACAGAAGATCTCAGTGAGTTCGAATCCCTGGTGTCCTCTGCGGGTGTCGAAGCTTTGCAAGTGGTGACTGGTAGCCGCAAAGCCCCCCATCCCAAGTACTTTGTCGGTGAAGGAAAGGCCGAAGAAATTGCAGATGCGGTAAAAGCCAGTGGCGCATCTGTTGTCCTGTTTGATCACTCCCTTTCCGCGGCGCAAGAGAGAAACCTTGAACGCCTGTGCGAATGCCGGGTGATCGATCGCACCGGGTTGATTTTAGACATATTTGCCCAGCGTGCCCGTACCCATGAAGGTAAGCTGCAGGTAGAGCTGGCACAGTTGCGTCATATCGCCACGCGTTTAGTTCGTGGCTGGACGCACCTTGAGCGCCAAAAAGGGGGGATTGGCCTGCGCGGGCCGGGGGAAACCCAATTAGAGACCGACCGTCGTCTGTTACGCGATCGCATTAGCCTGATTCTACGCCGCCTGGAGCGGGTAGCTAAGCAGCGTGAACAGGGCCGACGTGCGCGTACCCGTGCTGAAGTGCCAACCGTATCGCTGGTGGGATACACCAACGCCGGTAAATCTACCCTGTTTAATCGAATAACGTCTGCCGATGTGTACGCGGCCGACCAGCTATTTGCCACCCTGGATCCTACCCTGCGACGTATCGACGTGGCCGATGTGGGCGATACCGTGTTGGCGGATACCGTAGGCTTTATCCGGCACCTGCCGCACGATCTGGTGGCCGCCTTCAAGGCAACGCTGCAAGAAACGCGTCAGGCATCTTTGCTGTTACATGTAATTGACGCCGCGGATACCCGTGTCGATGAGAACATTGAAGCGGTAAATACCGTGCTGGCAGAGATTGAATCGGATGAGATCCCTACACTGTTAGTGATGAACAAAATAGATATGCTGGATGATTTTGTTCCGCGTATCGACCGCAACGATGAAAACTTACCGATCCGGGTGTGGCTGTCCGCCGCCAGTGGTGAAGGTATCCCGTTGCTGTATCAGGCGTTGACGGAGCGCTTATCGGGGGAAATCGCGCATTATGAGCTGCGCTTACCGCCAGAGGCAGGCCGTCTTCGTAGCCGTTTTTACCAGCTTCAGGCAATTGAGAAAGAGTGGAACGAAGAAGACGGCAGCATTGGCGTGGTGGTTCGTATGCCCATCGTCGAATGGCGCCGCCTCTGCAAACAGGAACAGGAACTGATTAACTTTATAGTATGATCATATCCTGTTACATTTGAGCTTCGCGTAAGCCTGAAGTACCCAATCACAGAATATGGAGCTAAAACATGGCGTGGAATCAGCCCGGTAATAACGGACAGGACCGCGACCCGTGGGGGAGCAGCAATAACAATGGCGGCAACTCTGGCGGTAATAACAAAGGCGGTCGCGATCAAGGGCCACCTGATTTGGACGATATCTTCCGCAAGCTGAGCAAAAAACTGAGCGGCTTGGGCGGGGGCAAAGGCTCCAACAACAATAACGACGGCGGTACTGGCACTTCGGGGCCGGGTCTTAGCGGTCGTATTATCGGTATCGCTGCGGTTGCGGTGGTGGTGATTTGGGCCGCCAGCGGTTTCTACACCATCAAAGAAGCCGAGCGCGGTGTCGTGACTCGTTTCGGCAAATTCAGCCACCTGGTGCAGCCGGGTCTGAACTGGAAGCCGACCTTCATCGATGAAGTGCGTCCAGTTAACGTGGAGTCGGTGCGTGAACTGGCCGCTTCTGGTGTGATGCTGACTTCCGATGAGAACGTGGTACGCGTAGAAATGAACGTGCAGTACCGCGTGACCAACCCGGAAGCCTATCTGTTCAGCGTGACCAACGCCGACGATAGCCTGAGCCAAGCTACTGACAGCGCCCTGCGTGGCGTTATCGGCAAGTACACCATGGATAAGATCCTGACCGAAGGCCGTACTATCGTGCGTAGCGATACCCAACGCGTACTGGAAGAGACTATTCGTCCGTACAACATGGGCATCACGCTGCTGGACGTCAACTTCCAGGCCGCTCGTCCGCCGGAAGAGGTGAAAGCCGCATTTGATGATGCGATTGCCGCACGTGAGAACGAGCAGCAGTACATCCGTGAGGCAGAAGCTTACGCCAACGAAGTTCAGCCACGTGCTAATGGCCAGGCACAGCGTCTGTTGGAAGATGCCAAAGCCTATAAAGACCGTACCGTCCTGGAAGCACAGGGTGAGGTTGCGGGCTTTGCCAAGCTGTTGCCGGAATACAAGTCTGCTCCGCAAATCACCCGCGAGCGTCTGTATATCGAAACCATGGAAAAAGTCCTGAGCCACACCCGTAAAGTGTTGGTGAATGACAAAGGCAACAATCTTATGGTGTTACCGCTGGATCAAATGCTGCGTGGCCAAACCGGCGCGGCGGCTGACGGTAGTAAAGACACCAGCCTGATTCGTCTCAACCCCGCTCCGTCTGCCAACAGCGGCGCCAGCTCCAGCAGCCAGCGCACCAGCAACGGCTCGGTCATGGACCAGCGCCGGGCGAATGCGCAGCGTGACGACACCACTCGCGTAGGGAGAGAATAATCAATGCGTAAGTCTTTTATAGTAATTATCCTCGCGGTGCTGGTGGCGTTGTATGCATCCTTGTTCGTGGTTCAGGAAGGTCAGCGCGGCATCGTGCTGCGTTTCGGCAAGGTACTGCGTGACAGCGACAACAAGCCGCTGGTTTATGCGCCGGGTCTGCACTTCAAGATCCCGTTCATTGAATCAGTGAAAACGCTGGATGCGCGTATCCAGACCATGGACAACCAGGCTGACCGCTTTGTTACCAGCGAGAAGAAAGACCTGATCGTCGACTCATACCTGAAATGGCGTATCAGCGATTTCAGCCGTTACTACCTGGCAACCGGCGGCGGTGATGTTTCACAGGCCGAAGTGTTGTTGAAACGTAAGTTCAGTGACCGTCTGCGTTCCGAGATTGGTCGTCTGGATGTTAAAGATATCGTGACCGACTCGCGCGGCAAACTGATGTCCGACGTGCGTGACGCGCTGAACACCGGCACCGTGGGTGATGACCAGGAAGTGGCGACCACTGAAGCTGATGATGCTATTGCTTCTGCAGCGGCGCGTGTTGAAAAGGAAACCACCGGCAAACTGCCGAAGGTTAACCCGAACAGCATGGCGGCGTTGGGTATCGAAGTGATCGACGTGCGTATCAAGCAGATCAACCTGCCGGCAGAAGTGTCTGATGCAATCTATCAGCGTATGCGCGCCGAGCGTGAAGCGGTAGCCCGTCGTCACCGTTCACAGGGTCAGGAAGAGGCTGAGAAGCTGCGCGCTACCGCAGACTACGAAGTGACTCGTACCTTGGCAGAAGCCGAACGTATAGCGCGTATCACTCGTGGTGAAGGTAATGCCGAAGCGGCCAAACTGTTTGCTAACGCATTCAGTCAGGATCCGGACTTCTACGCCTTTATCCGTAGCCTGCGCGCTTATGAAACCAGCTTCAGCAGCAATAACCAGGATGTGATGGTACTGAGCCCGGACAGCGATTTCTTCCGCTACATGAAGTCGCCTGATTCCGTACGCAAGTAACCGCGTCGGTTAATGATAGAGGGCCCGTTTAAACGCGGGCCCTTTCTTTTTGGGAGTCACTGATGAATTCAACGATCTGGCTGGCGCTTGGGCTGGTTTTGGTGCTGGAAGGGCTGGGCCCGATGCTGTTCCCGCAGGCCTGGCGCAAAATGATACTGGCGATGACCCAGTTTCCCGACGCGACACTGCGTCGATTTGGCGGCGGAATAGTGGTTGCAGGCTGTGTGATCTACTACATGTTGCGTACACACGCAGGGGTTTAAAGTTTAGCCTAAAAAATATGCAACCCTATGCTAAAAGTGCTGAAACTCACGAATTACGGTGGTAGAATCCATTTTTAAGCAACCGGTGATTTTTAAAATGGGTAAGAACGTCGTCGTACTGGGCACTCAATGGGGTGACGAAGGTAAGGGCAAGGTCGTAGACCTGCTGACCGAACGGGCTCAATATGTAGTGCGCTACCAAGGGGGCCATAACGCTGGTCACACTCTGGTTATTAACGGTGAAAAAACCGTCCTTCATTTGATTCCATCAGGTATTCTGCGTGAAAACGTGACCAGTATCATCGGCAACGGTGTGGTTCTGGCTCCAGACGCATTGATGAAAGAAATGGGTGAACTCGAAGCGCGCGGCATCCCGGTACGCGAACGTCTGTTACTGTCCGAAGCCTGCCCGCTGATCCTGCCTTATCACGTTGCGTTGGATAACGCGCGCGAGAAAGCACGTGGCGCGAAAGCTATCGGTACCACCGGTCGCGGTATCGGCCCGGCTTACGAAGATAAAGTTGCTCGTCGTGGTCTGCGCGTTAGCGACCTGTTCAACAAAGAAACCTTCGCTGTTAAGCTGAAGGAAATCGTTGATTACCATAACTTCCAGTTGGTCAACTACTACAAAGTTGAAGCCGTTGATTACCAGGCGACTCTGGATTATGTGCTGTCTATCGCCGACATCCTGACCGCCATGGTTGTTGACGTGTCCGAACTGTTGGACGGCGCGCGCAAGCGTGGCGACCTGATCATGTTCGAAGGCGCACAGGGCACCCTGCTGGATATCGACCACGGTACCTATCCGTACGTGACCTCTTCCAATACCACTGCTGGCGGCGTTGCTACCGGTTCAGGTATTGGTCCGCGTTACGTGGATTACGTACTGGGCATCGTTAAAGCCTACTCTACCCGTGTGGGTGCAGGTCCGTTCCCAACTGAACTGTTCGACGAAACCGGTGAGTTCCTGTGTAAACAAGGTAACGAGTTCGGCGCCACTACCGGCCGTCGTCGTCGTACCGGCTGGCTGGACGCGGTAGCTGTTCGCCGTTCTGTACAGATCAACTCCCTATCTGGTTTCTGCCTGACCAAGCTGGACGTGTTGGACGGTTTGAAAGAAGTGAAGATCTGCGTGGGTTATCGCATGCCTGACGGCCGCGAAATGACCACGACTCCGCTGGCGGCTGAAGGTTGGGAAGGTATTGAACCCATCTACGAAACCATGCCTGGCTGGAGCGACACCACTTTTGGCGTGAAAGAACACAGCAAACTGCCACAGGCGGCGCTGAACTACATCAAGCGCATTGAAGAGCTGACTGGTGTGCCAGTAGACATTATCTCTACAGGTCCAGACCGTAGCGAAACCATGATCCTGCGCGACCCGTTCGACGCATAATCTGGCTTTGCTAGAGGCTGTGTCCCGTAATAGTGCGTGAACGCAGGTGCGCGTTCAAATGGCTCCAGCCATTCGGGTCGCGTCCCAAAAACCCGTACTCTGCGTTGTCGGGCTTGAACATAGGGCCACTATGTTCAGCCCCCCTCCGCCTTGATTAGAGGATTTTGGGGCTGCGACGGTGCCACGACCTATTACGGGACGCAGCCTATACAAACCGGGCATTGTTCCGGTTTTTTTTATCATTATTCTCCCCGGTTGCGATTTCACTTCAAAAAATCCTTTCTTTAACCTGTCCAAAGCCTGAGATGCGCTAAATAATTAGCGGCTAACTCTCCGGCTGGTTTATTATCCAATATACCGGTCATACTTCAAGTTGCATGTGCGTTGGCTGCGTCTGCTCACCCCAGTCACTTACCTGAGTAAGCTCCTGGGAACTCTCAGACTTGCCGCCTTCCTGCAACTCGAATTATTTTGGTATAGGTAATCTTTTAAATAGTGCCGAAAATCGGCGTATCAGACGGGTAAAATGATACCCAGAGGTAGATGTGCAGTTAACAAGTTTTACTGATTACGGCCTGCGGGCGTTGATCTACATGGCCTCGCTGCCACCGGGCAAAATGACCAGTATCTCGGAAGTCACCGAGGTCTACGGCGTGTCCAGAAACCATATGGTAAAGATCATCAATCAGTTAAGCCGGGTTGGCTTTGTGACCGCCGTGCGCGGAAAGAACGGTGGCATCCGTTTGGGCAAACCGGCCGAGACCATTCGCCTCGGCGACGTGGTAAGGGCGCTGGAGCCGCTTTCACTGGTTAACTGCAACAGTAATTTCTGCCACATAACCCCTGCTTGCCGCCTGAAACAGGTGCTGCAACAGGGCGTACAGAATTTCCTTGAAGAGCTGGACAGCCACACGTTGGCCGATATGGTCGAAGACAATCCATCGCTCTACAAGCTATTGCTTGTCGAATAAAGCGTCGCTGAGAAGACAAGGCTCAGCGGCACCCTGCTGATGACAACGGAGGAACCGCAATGTCACAAGATCCATTCCTGGAACGAGAAGCAGAAAAATATGAATCCCCAATCCCGAGCCGTGAATTCATTCTGGCCCATCTGGCGAAAAGAGAAACGCCGGCCAGCCGCGAAGAGCTGGCCAAAGAGCTGAATTTAACCGGTGAAGAGCCGTTAGAAGCGTTGCGCCGCCGCCTGCGTGCGATGGAGCGCGACGGTCAGTTAATATTTACCCGCCGCCAGTGCTATGCGCTGCCGGAACGTCTTGATCTGCTGCGCGGTACCGTTATCGGCCACCGTGATGGCTTTGGTTTCCTGCGTATTGAAGGCAGCAAAGACGACCTGTATCTGTCAGCCGAGCAGATGAAAATGGCAATCCACGGTGATGTGGTGCTGGCACAGGCAATGGCTGCAGATCGCAAGGGCCGCCGTGAAGCGCGTATCGTCCGTGTGCTGGTGCCGAAAACCAGCCAAATCGTCGGTCGCTTCTTTATGGATGCTGGTACCGGCTTTGTGGTGCCGGACGACAGCCGTCTGAGCTTCGATATCCTGATCCCGGCCGAAGCCGCCAGCGGTGCGCGCATGGGCTTTATGGTGGTGGTTGAGTTGACCCAGCGTCCGACCCGCCGTACCAAGGCTGTGGGCAAGATCGTTGAGATCCTCGGCGATAAAATGGGGACCAGCATGGCGGTGGATATCGCTCTGCGTACCCATGAGATCCCGCATGTTTGGCCGCCACAGGTGGAAAAACAGGTTGCCGATCTCAGCGAACAGGTACCGGAAGCGGCCAAGAAAGGCCGTGTCGATCTGCGTCAGTTACCTTTGGTGACCATTGACGGCGAAGACGCACGCGATTTCGATGACGCGGTTTACTGTGAGAAAAAGCGCGGCGGCGGTTGGCGCCTGTGGGTGGCCATTGCCGACGTCAGTTACTATGTGCGTCCACGTACTGCGCTGGATGACGAAGCGCGCAACCGTGCTACCTCGGTGTACTTCCCATCGGAGGTGATCCCGATGCTGCCGGAGGTGCTGTCCAACGGCCTGTGTTCGCTTAACCCGCAGGTTGACCGCCTGTGTATGGTGTGTGAGATGACCATCTCCGCCCAGGGGCGTCTGTCGACGGCCAAATTCTATGAAGCGGTAATGAGCTCTCACGCCCGCTTAACCTACAACAAAGTCTGGCACATCTTGCAGGGCGATCAGGAGCTGCGTGAGCATTATCACCCGCTGGTCAAGCACCTGGAAGAGCTGCACACAATGTACAAGGTGTTGGATCAGGCGCGCGCCGAACGTGGCGGTATTGCTTTTGAAACCGAAGAAGCTAAGTTTATCTTCAACGCCGAACGTCGTATTGAACGTGTTGAGCCAACGGTGCGTAACGACGCCCACAAACTGATCGAAGAGTGCATGATCATGGCGAACGTCGCTGCGGCACGCTTCGTTGAGAAGAATAACGAGCCGGCGTTGTTCCGCGTGCATGACCGTCCAAGTGACGATCATATTACTGCCTTGCGCAGCGTGTTGGGTGAGCTGGGTCTGACGCTGGGCGGCGGTAACAAGCCGCAGCCGAAGGACTACGCCACCTTGATGGATGAAGTGTCCGAACGTCCTGACCATGAAATGCTGCAAACCATGCTGCTGCGTTCCATGAAACAGGCGGTCTACGATCCGGAAAACCGGGGCCACTTTGGTCTGGCGCTGGCTTCTTACGGCCACTTCACCTCACCGATCCGTCGTTATCCGGATCTGGCGATGCACCGCGCGATCAAATATCAGTTGGCTAAAGAGCATGGCGAGCCGAAAGAGCGCTGGACGCCGACCGGTGGTTGGCACAGCGAGTTCGAAGAAATGCTGCAGCTGGGCGAGCACTGTTCGATGGCCGAGCGCCGCGCTGATGAAGCGACGCGTAACGTTGCCGACTGGCTGAAATGCGACTTTATGCAGGACCATGTCGGGGAAGTGTTCAGCGGTATTATTGCCAGTGTGACCGGCTTTGGTTTCTTCGTCCGCCTGAACGAGCTGTTTATCGACGGCCTGGTGCACGTATCATCGCTGGATAATGACTATTATCGCTACGATAATATCGGCCAGCGTCTGATTGGCGAATCCTCCGGCGTGGTTTATCGCCTGGGCGATACGGTGGAGATCCGCGTTGAAGCGGTGCATATGGACGAGCGTAAAATTGACTTCGCTTTGGTCTCGAGCACTCGCAAACCACGCGGTGAAGGCAAAACTGAACGCGATCGCGCCAAGAATGGCGGCCAACGTACCTTGCGTGGTGGGGCTGGCGCAGGCCGGACTTCAGCGCCACGCAAACGTCGCGGTGGCAAAGCACCCGCCAATTTTGAGCCTGACAGCGCCTTCCGTAAAGACGAAGCCAAACCCGCTGACAAGGTGAAGAAAGACAAAAAGGCGAAAGCCAAGAAAGTATCCGACAAAACCCGGAAAATAGCGTCGGCGACCAAGGCCAAACGCGCCGGCAAGAAGAAAGGTGCTGAGCAGGCTTAAGCTGCCACACGTCATTATCACCGGCTGGCATATGCCAGCCGCACAGTTAAAAGAGCATCATGAGCGAAATTATTTACGGTATTCATGCCGTCAAAGCCCTGTTAGACAACGATCCGCAACGCTTCCTGGAAGTGTTTATCCTCAAAGGCCGTGACGATCGTCGGCTACAGCCGTTGATTGCCGAGCTGGAAGCGACCGGCATTGTTATCCAGGTGGCGAACCGCCAGTGGCTGGATGAGAAGGTCGAGGGCGCGGTGCATCAGGGGATTATCGCCCGGGTGCGCGAAGGGCGTCAGTATCAGGAAAACGATTTGCCGGCGCTGCTGGAAAGCGTGGATACGCCATTCCTGTTGGTGTTGGACGGCGTGACCGACCCGCACAACCTCGGAGCCTGCCTTCGCAGTGCCGATGCGGCCGGTGTACACGCGGTGATCGTCCCGCGCGATCGCTCTGCCCAGTTGAATGCGACTGCCAAGAAAGTGGCCTGCGGCGCGGCGGAAAACGTTCCGTTGATTCGCGTCACCAACCTGGCGCGCACCCTGCGTTTGCTGCAGGAAATGAACGTCTGGGTCGTCGGCACTGCCGGAGAAGCCGATCACACTTTGTTCCAGAGCAAAATGACTGGCCCAATGGCGCTGGTGATGGGGGCAGAAGGCGAAGGTATGCGTCGTCTGACTCGTGAGCACTGTGACGAACTGATCAGCATCCCAATGGCCGGGACGGTGTCTTCACTGAACGTTTCAGTCGCCACCGGCATCTGCCTATTTGAAGCAGTGCGTCAGCGCAGTTGATTTACCGATAAGGGCGCAGAATTTTGCGCCCTTATTACTTTCTCAATTCCCACCCTGTGATCTCACCTGCGGCAGAAATCCCCCTGACGACCATACTTACTCCTGACGCTTTTATCAGGGAGCAAGCCGATGGTCTGGAATACACACACCGTTTTTAATCAGCCGAAACCGCTGGGGAACAGTAATCTGTTCCTGTCCGATATGCCACTGCATGAGGCGATACAACGCGAGCAAGCCGGTTGGGATGTCGAAGTGCTGGCTTCGCTGGGGCAGCAGTTGGGCACCCAGGAATCGCTGGAACTGGGGCGATTGGCCAATGCCAACCCGCCGGAGCTGCTGCGTTATGATGCCACCGGCCAGCGGTTGGACGACGTCCGTTTCCATCCCGCCTGGCATATCCTGATGCAAGGCTTGATCGCCAACCGTGTGCATAACCTGCCGTGGCAGGAGGATGCCCGTATTGGCTCGTTTGTGGCGCGCGCCGCGCGTTTTGTGCTGCATGCTCAGGTCGAAGCCGGCACCTTATGCCCGGTGACCATGACCTTTGGCGCTATCCCACTGCTGCAGCGTTCTTTGCCGGCAGAATTCCAATCCTGGTTAACGCCGCTGCTATCCGATCGTTACGATGCGCATGTGCTGCCCGGCGGGCAAAAGCGCGGCTTGCTGATTGGCATGGGTATGACCGAAAAGCAGGGCGGTTCCGACGTGTTGAGTAATACCACCACGGCAACCCCGCTGGCCGCCCGTGGCCCGGGGGAGGCATACCGACTGGTGGGGCATAAATGGTTCTTCTCGGTGCCGCAAAGCGATGCACATCTGGTGTTGGCACAGGCTGAAGGGGGGCTGTCGTGCTTCTTCCTGCCGCGCATACTGCCGGACGGCACCCGCAATGCCATACGACTGGAGCGGCTGAAGGATAAGCTGGGCAATCGTTCCAATGCCAGCGGTGAGGTTGAGTTTCAGGACGCCAGCGCCTGGCTGGTAGGTGAAGAAGGGGATGGCGTGCGGCATATCCTGAAAATGGGCGGCCTGACGCGCTTTGACTGTGCGTTGGGCAGCCACGGATTGATGCGGCGTGGATTATCGGTGGCCTTGTACCACGCTCTGCAACGGCAGGCATTCGGCAAACCCTTGCTCGAACAACCGATGATGCGTCAGGTGTTGGCGCGCATGGCGCTGCGGCTGGAGGGACAAACGGCGGCCTTGATGCGTCTGGCGCGAGCCTATGACAGCACGGGGGCCGGGGCATCGTTGGAACAGGCACTGTGTCGGGTGATGACCCCGGCGGCGAAGTTTGAAGTCTGCCGACAGGGCACTCCTTTTGTCGGCGAAGCGATGGAGGCGCTGGGCGGCATTGGCTACTGCGAAGAGAGTGAACTGCCGCGGCTGTACCGTGAAATGCCGGTGAACAGCATTTGGGAAGGTTCCGGCAATATTATGTGTCTGGACGTGATGCGAGCCTGGGGAAAGCTGCCGGGGGTGCAGGAGGCCCTGGAGCTTGAATTTGGTGAGGTGAGGGGACAGAACCGTCACTTTGATCGCCAGTGGCGGCAGTTGCTCCAGTTGATGCGCAAGCCCCAGGAGGTGCAGGGACGGGCAGTCACCGGCGGGTTATTCAATCTGCTCGCCGCGGCGCAGCTTCTGCGCTACAGTTCACCGCCGTTAGCGGAAGCCTGGTGCCAAATGATGCTCGATACCCGTGGTGAGCGAACTTTACCAGACCGTTTGTGCGAGACGTTGTTTGCCCGAGCGATGGGAGGCTAGGGAAAACAGTAGCGCTACAGCGGGAAAAGCTTTTTAATTCAGTACTTGGCCCGTAAGGGATTCTGACCTCTGACCAGGAAACATGACATGGATATTATCAGCGCGTTGGTGGCATTCGCCTCTTACTTCTTCAGTGGTTTTGCCATGGTTCTGGTGTTCTTGTTTATCTATACCCGCATTACGCCGCATGACGAATGGGCATTGATCAAGGCCGACAACCAGTCTGCCGCCTTCGGATTCGTCGGTGCCTGCCTGGGGTATGTGATCCCGCTGGCCAGCGCGGCGATCAACTCGATCAGTCTGCTGGACTACTTGCTGTGGGGCGTGGTGGCGTTGGTGGTGCAACTGTTGCTGTTCGCGGCGGTTAAAATCTACATGCCGCGCATCAGCGACAAGATTGAGTCCAATCACCTGGCCGCCGGGATTTTCCTGGGGGGCGTGTCAATCAGCGGCGGCGTGTTAAATGCGGCCTGCATGAGTTATTAAAGATAAAAAATCGCCGAGGCACGCCAGCCGGGCTGATGTGCCTGCTCCTCCATCCGCAGGATCCGGTAATAGCTTGCCCCATGCTCATCAGCTTTGCGTGCTATGAGCTGTTCGACGTCCTGAGGCGAGCCGGAAAGATTATCCAGGGTGATCTGCGCAATTTCACTGAGCGGTGTAACACGATCGGCGGGTGCCAGTTCGGCAGACTTGGCGCTGACGTTGAGTAACCCCACGGAGAGCAGGAGGGCGGTGAGTGCGGCGGAGCGTTTCATGGCGTTCCCCTTCGTCGAACGACCGCAGGCTGCGACCGGTTGAGCGACAGTGTGCAATATCCAACTTCAGTCTGTGCAAAGCCATTGTAAATATGGTTAAAACGCCGCAGTTTATCGATACAGGATCGCCTGTGAATACCATTGGCCGGGAACGACGGTCTCGCTGTTCATGATAATCATGTAATAGCGTGCGCCGCTGGCGTTAGCCTTCCTGTTAATCTCCGCTTCCACGTCCATCGGGCTTCCGTAAACCAGTGCGCTGGTGGTGCCTATCTTTACCAGCTTGGAGGTTTGCGCCCGGGTTACCTCTTGTGCCTGGCCAGTGGGGGCCGGCGGGGCTTTCGGCGTCGTGGTCATCATGCCACAGGCACTAAGCAGCGTGACCAGCGCCAGGGGCAGCAGCAGATGGGAAAGTTTCATAGATACCTCGACAGAGCGGATAGCATGATTTCAGTGTAACCCATTATAAATTGGAACAGATTGAGCTAATGCTTTTAGCTCAAGTTTGCCATTATGAAGGCAACCGGTACGCAGAGGGAAAACGGATGATTGAAATACATGACGAGCGGGTGGGGGACACTGCGGTGATCCACGCGGTGCCTGCGGGGCAATATCACCAACCATTGCCGACGGTATTTTTCTACCATGGCTATACCTCGTCGAAAGAAGTGTACGCGTACTTTGCCTACGCATTAGCCCGGGCAGGGTTTCGTGTGGTGCTCCCGGATGCCGAGTTGCACGGCGAACGTTTTGATGGCAATGAAGCAAAGCGGTTGGCCAGCTTTTGGGAGATCCTTCGAGGCAATATTGACGAGTTACCGGCGCTGAAGGCGCACTTTGAACAGCTAGGTCTGATTGCCGAGGGGCGCATTGGCGTGGGTGGTGCGTCAATGGGCGGCATGACGACATTGGGCAGCTTTGCTCGCTATCCGTGGGTGAAAGCGGCGGCCAGCCTGATGGGGGCCGGTTACTACACCGTTCTGGCGCAAACGCTGTTCCCGCCACTGGATGAGCGGGGCAATCCTTTGTCGAGCGAGGATTTTGATGCGCGCATTGCCATGCTGGCGGATTACGGTCTGGAGCAGCAGTTGGAGAAAATTGCCGATCGCCCGTTGCTGCTTTGGCACGGTGAGGCAGATGACCTGGTGCCGGCGGCGGAAAGCCTGCGGCTGGCGACCGAACTGCGGCAGAGCGGTTGGGACCGGCAATTGACGTTGCTCACTGAGCCGGGGGTCAAGCACCGCATTACTCCACAGGCACTTAGTGCCACCGCCGATTTCTTCGTGCAATCGCTGTAAAAAAGCCCCCTGCAGGCAGGGGG
>NZ_JBQZFV010000018.1:0-103173 GCF_052691735.1 Serratia sp. NA_13 | reverse complement strand
AACGTTAACGTGCGGTTTGGAACGTTCAAATTTTTCTTTAGACACGGCTATATTCCTTACTCTTATGCTCTCCCCTCATGGAGAGAGCACTGATCAATGTGTTAAACCCGAAAGCTTATTTACCACGGGCTTCAATAACGGCCTGAGCGACGTTGTTCGGCGCATCATCGTACTTCAGGAACTCCATGGAGTAAGAAGCACGGCCTTTGGTCAGAGAACGCAGTTGAGTTGCGTAGCCGAACATCTCGGACAACGGAACTTCAGCGTGAATCTGAACGCCAGTAGCGTTGGATTCCTGACCTTTCAGTTGACCACGACGACGGCTAAGGTCACCGATGACGTCACCAGTGTTCTCTTCCGGCGTTTCAACTTCAACCTTCATGATTGGCTCAAGCAAAACAGGTTTCGCTTTCTTAAAGCCATCTTTAAAGGCGATAGAAGCGGCCAGTTTAAACGCCAATTCGGAGGAGTCAACATCGTGGTAAGAACCGAAATGCAGACGCACACCGAGATCAACTACCGGGTAACCGGCCAGTGGACCAGACTTAAGCTGCTCCTGGAGGCCTTTATCAATGGCACCGATGTATTCCGTTGGGATCACACCACCTTTAATGTCATTGATGAACTCGAAACCTTTCGGATTTGAGCCCGGCTCCAGTGGGTACATGTCGATCACAACGTGACCATACTGACCACGACCACCAGACTGCTTGGCGTGTTTACCTTCGATATCGGTAACTTTCGAACGAATCGCTTCACGGTAAGCAACCTGAGGTTTGCCCACGTTTGCTTCAACGTTGAATTCACGACGCATACGGTCAACCAGGATGTCCAGGTGAAGTTCACCCATACCTGCGATGATAGTCTGACCTGATTCTTCGTCAGTCCATACGCGGAATGATGGATCTTCCTTCGCCAGACGGCCCAGAGCCAGACCCATTTTTTCCTGGTCAGCTTTGGTTTTTGGTTCAACTGCAACGGAGATTACCGGCTCTGGGAACTCCATGCGCTCCAGAATGATCACGTTGTTCGGATCACACAGAGTGTCACCGGTAGTCACGTCTTTCAGGCCGATAGCTGCAGCGATGTCGCCTGCGCGAACTTCTTTGATCTCTTCACGCTTGTTAGCATGCATCTGAACGATACGGCCCAGACGTTCACGCTGAGATTTCACTGGGTTAAATACAGTGTCACCTGAGTTAACAAGACCGGAGTAAACACGGAAGAACGTCAGGTTACCCACGAATGGGTCAGTAGCGATTTTGAACGCCAGAGCAGAGAACGGCTCAGCATCGTCAGAACGACGAACTGCTGGAGTGTCTTTACCGTCATCCAAAATACCGTTGATTGCTTCAACGTCAGTTGGTGCTGGCAGATACTCAACAACAGCATCCAGCATTGCCTGTACGCCTTTGTTTTTAAACGCAGAACCACAGGTAACCAGGATGATTTCGTTTTTCAGAACGCGCTTACGCAGAGAAGCTTTGATCTCTTCTTCAGTCAGCTCTTCGCCACCAAAGAATTTCTCCATCAGCTCATCAGAACCTTCAGCAGCGGACTCAACCAGCTTCTGACGCCATTCTTCAGCCAGTTCTTGCATATCAGCCGGGATCTCTTCGTATTCGAAGGTCACGCCCTGATCGGCTTCGTTCCAGTTGATGGCTTTCATTTTCACCAGGTCAACAACACCGGTGAATTTCTCTTCTGCGCCGATAGCCAGCTGCAGAGGAACCGGAGTTGCGCCCAGACGTTTTTCAATCTGATCAACAACTTTCAGGAAGTTAGCACCCATGCGGTCCATTTTGTTAACGAACGCGATGCGTGGAACTTTATATTTGTTAGCCTGACGCCATACGGTTTCAGACTGTGGCTGAACGCCACCAACTGCACAGTAAACCATTACCGCGCCATCAAGAACACGCATGGAACGTTCTACTTCGATGGTGAAGTCAACGTGTCCTGGGGTGTCGATGATGTTGATGTGGTGTGCGTCGAACTGCTTGGCCATACCAGACCAGAAACAAGTAGTCGCAGCGGACGTGATGGTAATACCACGTTCCTGCTCCTGCTCCATCCAGTCCATGGTAGCAGCGCCGTCGTGCACTTCACCGATTTTGTGGTTTACACCGGTGTAGAACAAAACACGTTCGGTAGTGGTCGTTTTACCGGCGTCGATGTGGGCGCTGATACCGATGTTACGATAGCGCTCAATGGGTGTTTTACGAGCCATTTGATTCCTCTATTGCCTTAGGCGTTCAAGTTCAGTTAACCCAAGCGGGTTGGCTTCTTGAAGCGCCCGCTTGGTTAGCATAACTACTGCGTGGCAATTACCAGCGGTAGTGGGCGAACGCCTTGTTGGCTTCTGCCATACGGTGAACGTCTTCACGTTTCTTAACAGCAGAACCTTTGTTCTCAACTGCATCAGAAAGTTCGTTCGCCAAGCGCAGAGCCATGGATTTATCACCGCGTTTACGAGCAGCATCAACGATCCAGCGCATTGCCAGAGCATTACGACGGACCGGGCGGACTTCAACTGGTACCTGATAAGTAGAACCACCAACGCGGCGCGACTTAACTTCTACAGTCGGGCGAACGTTGTCGAGAGCTACTTCGAAAGCTTCCAGGTGATCTTTACCAGAACGCTGAGCCAGGGTTTCCAGCGCGGTATAGACGATTGCTTCTGCAGTAGATTTTTTACCATCTACCATCAGGATGTTTACAAATTTGGCCAACAGTTCGGATCCGAACTTAGGATCTGGAAGGATTTTACGTTGGCCGATTACGCGACGACGTGGCATGGAAATACTCCGTTGTTAATTCAGGATTGTCCAAAACTCTACGAGTTTATTTTGACATTAAAGTGAAAATGTTTGGCCTTACTTAACGGAGAACCATTAAGCCTTTGGCTTCTTCACGCCGTACTTGGAACGAGCTTGCTTACGGTCTTTAACACCGGAGCAGTCAAGTGCACCACGGACGGTGTGGTAACGCACACCTGGCAAGTCTTTTACACGACCGCCACGGATCAGGATCACGGAGTGTTCCTGCAGGTTATGACCTTCACCACCGATGTAGGAGGTAACTTCAAAACCGTTAGTCAAACGCACACGGCATACTTTACGCAGTGCGGAGTTTGGTTTCTTAGGAGTGGTGGTATATACGCGAGTACATACGCCACGTTTCTGCGGGCAAGCTTCCAGCGCTGGAACGTTGCTTTTAGCAGCCTTCACAGAGCGTGGTTTGCGTACCAGCTGATTAATTGTTGCCATTAAAAAGCTCCTGGTTTTTGCTTCGTTTGTTGCTTCGTAAACATATGATAAATCCCCCCGTATGCACTACAGGCAAAGTACGGGACGCAGAATTTTATGGCTGAGTAGTAGAGGTGTCAAGAAATATACAACATTACTCTCATCACCAAGACATTTGGCTGCAATGCTTTTCGGTTAATTCAACGAAGTGATTATAGCCGACGACGGTGATTTTGTGCGAAAAATAACCAATCAAGCCTCTGGCCTCCAGGTCATCTTGCAGCGCATAAAGGGATATGGGGGCATTAAGCAGCAATTCAAGATGCGCACTACCGGCCAGACCAGCCAGCACGCCATTCTGTAACAGCAGCAGGTCGTCGCTCGATGTAGTTAGCCGCAGCAGTGCAGGCAAATCGCATTGAGTGGGGGAACGGCTAAGGGTATACAGCATCAGAATTTCCTAAAAAGTCATCACCGCATCATAGCCGGCCAATAGCTGGCCCAGCGCGTCCGGTGCCAATACCTCGGCGTCCAGCACCCAGTCAGTCACCTGACTCAGACCGCGCTCCTGCAAGGATGCCTGGCACAGATAGCACCGTTCAACGTCATACAATGGCAGTACACCAAAGGTGGCGATATAATTACGCGCCAAAATTTTTTCCGGTTGCTGACCCGGCAATAGCTGCAGTACCCCATCGCCGATAAAAAACACGCCCAGATCTTCACTCAGCGCCGAGGTGGCCAGTAACGCATCAAGCCCTTCCCTGCCGCCGGCGTTGCCGTGAGGCCCCTGGGTAAAAACAAAAGCAACTCGTTTCATAAATTCTCTCAGAACTGCACCAGGCGGTCACTGCTCAGCGCAGCCTCGGCCAGTGAGCCCAACCCGCTGAGGATAAAACCCGGCTGGAGGTTTGCCGCAGGCAGCCCCTGTTGCGCCGCCTCCTGCTCATCGGTTACCCCACGTCGCAACGCGGCGGCAACGCAGACATTGAGCTCGATGCCATGCTGCTGCGCCAATTGTGCCCAGCCACGGACCAAATCAAACTCATCACCGGCGGGTGCAGTCAGTTGGTTGGCATTCAACACCCCTTCACGGTAAAAAAACACGCTGGATAGGCGGTGTCCTTTCGCCAAGAGAGCCAGAGCAAACTGATAGGCGCTACTGGCCTGCTGAGTGCCATATGCCGGGCCGGTGACCAAAAGGCAGTAATTCAGCATCAGCGCTCAGTTCCCAGCAGATCGCCGCTTTTGAACTGGCGGATGTACAGATAGACGGTGTGCTTGGAGATATTCAGACGATCCGCCACCTGATTAATCGCATCCTTGATATCAAAAATGCCCTTCTCATAGAGGTTCAGCACCACCTGACGATTTTTTGCATTGTTGGAAACATTGCGGTCGGCATTAACTTCTTCGATGGTGAACTCCAGCGTTTGTGCCACCAGATCGTCAACGGAGGACGCAAAGTTGACCGAAGGGGCCACTTCCTGGGTTTCCGGTGGCATAAAGGTCTGCATCACCTGCGAGAAAGGCACGTCGAGGTTCATGTTGATACACAGCAGGCCGATCACTCGCTGCTCGCGATTGCGGATGGCGATAGTCACCGACTTCATCAGCACACCGCTCTTGGCGCGAGTAAAATAGGCCTGCGATACGCTACTGTCATTGCCGGCCATATCGTGCAACATGCGCAGCGCCAGATCGGTAATCGGCGAACCGATTTGCCGCCCGGTATGCTCACCGTTGGCAATACGTACCGCCGAGCATTTCAAATCTTCCAGTGCGTGCAGCACGATCTCACAGTGCCCGCCGATCAACATCGCCAGGCCGTCAACTACTGCTTCGTAAGACTTCAAAATTTCATGATCCGTTTGGGTAAACGGACGTTCGTTCAGCAAATCAAGTTCGCTGGCTTCGCTGGATAAAAGCGAATTAGACATCGAAAATACCACCCTCAAAGATCGCCTGTGCCAGGGGGCGCAGCTAAAACTGCTCGTGCGGGTTCCCTTCCACAGGCGGCACACCCTTGTGATTACGCAGGGTGGCTGGCTGATATCAGTCTGAAACAGCACGATGTGCGTCCGCCGGCCTTGACGACCAGGAACAGTTTTAGGTACACGCCCTAAGGGGCAGGCGCATGACTTATAAGTCCGGACAATTAGTCTAGCAAAACAGCCAGAGTAAAGTCCTTGCGTTTGCGCGTGGTATTGACGTTAAGCCCGATGCCCGGCAGGCGTCAAGCGATCAGTGGGGGAGGAAGCGAAAGTTGCGCCTGATTTGGCAGGCTGAAATGAACACCGCCGCAAAGAATGTTCGCGGCGGTGTGGGGCTCAGGCAGACTTACTTCGCTTTGGCATCAGCCGCTGCATCAGCCGGTTTCTCAGCCTTGGCGTCCGCCTTCGGCGTGGCTTTCACATCCAGCAGCTCGACGTCGAACACCAGAGTGGAGTTAGCCGGAATACCCGGGACGCCAGTTTTACCGTAGGCCAGCGCCGGTGGGATAACCAGCTTGATTTTGCCGCCTTTCTTGATGTGTTTCAGGCCTTCAGTCCAGCCTGGGATCACACCGTCCAGACGGAATGACAGTGGCTCACCACGGGTGTAGGAGTTATCAAACTCGGTACCGTCGGTCAGGGTGCCTTTGTAGTTCACCACAACGGTATCGCTGTCTTTAGGTGCCGCGCCGGTACCTGGTTTCTCTACCTGATACAGCAGGCCAGACTCGGTTTTCTTCACGCCTTTTTCTTTAGCGAAGGTATCACGGTACTTGGTGCCTTTCGCTTCGTTATCTTTCGCGTCCTGCTCCATCTTCGCCTGAGCGGAAGCCTTCACGCGTGCTTCAAAGCTTTGCAGGGTTTTTTCGATATCTGCATCGTTCAGCTTGCTCTTGTTGGCAAAAGCGTCCTGAACGCCTGAGATCAACTGTTCTTTATCCAGCTTAATGCCCAGTTTTTCTTGCTCTTTCAGCGAGTTGTCCATGTAACGGCCAAGGGATGCACCCAATGCGTAGGCCGCTTGTTCGTCATCGTTCTTGAACTTGCCAGTGCTTGGTGCCGCGTCGGCAGCTTTAGCCGCTTCTGCTGGTTTAGCTGCATCAGCAGCCATAACCTGGGTCGCATTCAAAGCAAAAGCCATGGTGGTTGCCAGAAGCGTGACTTTAAACAAAGATTTCATCCATTTCTCCAGTGTCTGAAGCAATGCCCCAAACAATCATTAAGTAAGATAACCGGGCTACTATAGCTGTCCGAAACAAAACAAAACAGCCACACAGGTAACCAATCGAGTCAAAGTGTGACTCCAGCTTTAAACAGAAGTTTCCTTTAATGTGCTACCCGTATGATAAATCAGATTTTTCCATCATCCGACGCCCAACGATAACAAATCCGCCCGAGGTAAGCGCTCTATTTTTCAGCACTTTACACAGTGCTCTGAAGCGTTCGGTTATCACCCCCACGAAACGAGGTGAAATAGCGCAGCGCAAAGCCGGCGGCAGCTGTTAACATAACGTCAGATTCAGGATTAAACCGCGTCAGAGGTAGCACCATGCACAACGCCGATAACCACAGCCTGTTACTGCGGCTGGAAGAACTGGAGAGCCGCCAGGCCTTCCAAGAAGTCACCATCGAAGAGCTTAATCAGATCGTGGTGCAACACCAGTTTGAAATGCTGAAATTACAAGAGCACCTGCGCGTGCTGACCGATAAACTGCGTTCGAGCCAGACGTCGATGATCGCTTCGCAGTCGGAAGAAACTCCACCGCCACATTATTGATAAACAATAAAAAAGGCAGCCCCAGGGCCGCCCTTTTTTTGCCGTTACAGTATTGCGATTAGTGGCAACCGCAACCGCCGTTACCGCAACCGCCTTTCTTGGCTGGAGCCTGGTCGTGTGCATGGTCATGATCGTGGTCATGGCCATGACCGCCGCAGCAGCCTTCACCGTGTTCATGGTCGTGGTGATGATCGTGCTCGCCATGTACGTGGCCATGAGCCAGTTCTTCAGCGGTAGCTTCGCGGATCGCGACAACTTCCACGTTGAAGTTCAGGTTCTGACCCGCCAGCATGTGGTTACCGTCAACCACTACGTGGTCGCCGTCCACTTCGGTGATTTCGACCGGCACAGGGCCCTGATCGGTATCAGCCAGGAAGCGCATACCCACTTCCAACTCGTCAACGCCCATAAAGACGTCTTTCGGCACGCGCTGCACCAGGTTTTCGTCGTAGTTGCCGTACGCATCGTTAGCGCCAACATTCACGTCAAAACGATCGCCCGCTTCGTGGCCTTCGAGTGCTTTTTCCAGACCCGCAATCAGTGAACCATGCCCATGCAGATAGTCCAGCGGCGCACTCACCGGAGACTCATCAACCAACACACCGTCTTCTGTACGTACTTGGTAAGCCAGGCTGACCACCAAGTCTTTTGCTACTTTCATGATATCTCCTACCGTTGGATACTTGGACGCAACCGTCATGGGGGCCGCGCCTTAACCGGACAGATTGTATCGGAAATCTTTCCCGCTGTACCCTTCAGCATAAAAAATCGCGCCCAATAACGCTACTCCGGATGGAAAATACCGATCACCTGCTCCTGCGGCCGGACGTGCTTTTCCACCTGTTCTTCGGTCTGTCGCTGGTGATGGTCGCACTTGACGCACTCCACCACTTCGACCTGGTCTTCCCGCCAAACTGCCAGCGTATCCATAGCCTTACAGCTCGGGCAGACAGCTCCGGCGATAAATCTTTTACGTGTTGCAGACATCTCAATGCTCCAAATTATTCGTATTCATCCCAGCCGTCGAACTGGCGACTCTCTTTTTGCATTTCTCGGTGGAAAAGTTCTTCCAACTCACGCCGCGCTTCTTTCACGCGGGAAATTTGCGCCACATCGCCGTGATGCGGCGGCATCAACTCACGCAGCATGCGCATGTCCAGCCGGCGGAAGTGCTGTTGCGCACGATAGGCCTGATGCGGATGCATGCCTAACTCCATCAGTGCCTTTCGCCCCAGCTCCAGCGCACTGGAGAAGGTTTCACGGCTGAACTGCTTGACCCCGGCCTGCAGCAATTCGTGAGCCTCCACACGACCACGTGCTCGCGCCAAAATGCTCAGATCGGGGAAATGCTGCTGGCACAGCCGCACAATTTCCATGGTGTCTTCCGGCTCATTACAGGTGATCACGATCGACCTGGCCTTCGCCGCACCGGCCGCTCGCAGCAGCTCCAGTTCGGTGGCGTCGCCGTAATAGACCTTGTAACCGTAGCGGCGCAGCACGCCAACGGCGCTGACATCGCGCTCCAATACGGTGATGCGCATCTTGTTGGCCATCAGCAACCGGCCGATCACCTGGCCAAAACGCCCGAAGCCAACAATAATCACCTGCGGGTCATCGTCCTCCACATACGGCGTCTCTTCGTCTTCATCCCTGGCGTTGTATCGCCGCACCAGAATACGGTCAATAATTTGCATCAACAGCGGCGTAGTCATCATCGACAAGGTCACCACCACCAGCAACAGCGCGAGTTGATCGGGCTGCAGCACCTTCTGCGTGCCCGCCGCCGAAAACAGTACGAAGGCAAACTCTCCGCCCTGGCTAAGCACGCCGGCAAACTGCAAACGCACCGAACTACGCAGGCCAAAAATACGCGACAACGAATACAGTACCCCTGACTTGATCGTCACCAGCAGCACCACTCCCAGCAGCACTTCGGCCAGATGGGTATAGAGTACGCCGATATTCAGCGCCATGCCCACCGAGATAAAGAACAACCCCAGCAGCAGCCCCTTGAACGGCTCGATTGAAATCTCCAGCTCATGGCGATATTCACTCTCCGCCAGCAACACGCCAGCGATAAAGGTGCCGAGCGCCATCGACAGGCCGAGCGCATCCATAAACAGCGCTGCCCCCAACACCACCAGCAGAGCGGCAGCGGTGAAGATTTCGCGTACCCCGGAAGAGGCGATATAGCGGAACAGTGGCCGCAACAGGAACCGCCCGCCAATCAGCATGCCGCCGAACGCCGCCACCTTGAGTGCAATTTGTGCCCAGTCGTCACTGCTGCCACCGGCCCCGGCAAGGATGGGGATCAACGCCAGCGCCGGGATCACCGCCATATCCTGGAATAGCAGCACCGAGAACCCCAGTTGGCCGCCCTCATTGCGGTTCATGCCTTTCTCGCGCATCAGCTGCAACGCCATGGCGGTTGACGACATCGCCAGCCCGATGCCGCCTATCACCGCGGCCTGCCAGGCAAAATGAGTCAGGTAAAGCAGGGCCCCCAGCACTGTGGCGGTAATCAGCACCTGCCCGGCACCGACGCCAAAGATTGAACGCCGCAACTCCCACAGCTTGCTGGGGTTCAGTTCCAGCCCGATGATAAACATCAGGAAAACCACGCCCAGTTCAGAGAAGTGCAGGATCTCATCGACATCGCGAATGAAGCCCAGCCCCCAGGGGCCGATGGCAATGCCGGCTATCAGGTAGCCCAATACCGCGCCAATACCCAGGCGGCGTGCAATCGGCACCGTGACCACCGCAGCGAACAGAAACAATAAAATTGCGGTCAGTAAAGTTGAGCCTTCCATGTTTACCTCCCTCCGTGTGGCAGCGGGTTGCGCAGCCAGTCGCCATACGCCGTGGCATGGCTTTCCAGCACCTCCGGCTTCTGCCGACGCGCCCAATACACCAGCATCGGCGTCAGCCAGTGCATATGGCACATGGCGGCGGTCAACTCAAACGGGCGCAAAATATCTTCTATCGGATAGCGGTTATAGCCGCCGGTACGGTAGGCTCCCTCCGGTTCACCGGTGGTGATCACCGAACGCCAGTACTTTCCCGTCAGCGCATTGCCCCCCATGCCGCTGGCAAAACCACGCGACAGCACGCGATCCAGCCATTCTTTCAGCAGAGCCGGGCAACTATAGGTATAGAGAGGGTGTTGAAAAACAATGACCTGATGTTCACGCAGCAGTTGTTGTTCGTGGTGAATATCAATAAAAAAATCAGGATAGTGCGCGTATAAATCGTGCACGGTGACATGTTCCAACTGCTGTGCCGGTCGAAGCAAAACCCGATTCGCGACCGAGTCCTGGGATTCCGGATGGGCATACAGCAGCAAGACCTTCGGCGGCTGCGACATCATTCCCCTCCAAAGCGTCGTCAGGGTAGCGGTTTTCCGTTACCATGCTCCGCAAAGACTAATAATAGGACAGTCTGCGTCCTGTTAACTTAGAACTCACTCAATTTAACATACTCTGAACATACGGCACTTTATGATTGTATTTTCCTCGCTACAAATCCGACGCGGCACCCGCGTCCTGTTGGACAACGCCACGGCGACGGTTAATCCAGGTCAGAAGGTCGGCCTGGTGGGTAAAAACGGCTGCGGCAAATCCACGCTGCTGTCATTGCTGAAAGGCGAGATGGCCGCAGACGGCGGCAGCTACACCTTTCCAAGCAACTGGGCCCTGGCCTGGGTTAATCAGGAAACACCGGCGCTGGACGTCCCTGCGCTTGAGTATGTGATCGACGGTGACCGCGAATTCCGCCAGCTTGAAGCCGAACTGCAGGTGGCAAACGATAAAAACGACGGCCACGCCATCGCCACGTTGCACGGCAAACTCGATGCCCTTGATGCCTGGACCATCCGTTCACGCGCCGCCAGCCTGCTGCACGGCCTGGGCTTTTCCAACGAACAGTTGCTCAATCCGGTACGCGCCTTCTCGGGCGGCTGGCGTATGCGTCTGAACCTGGCACAAGCCCTGGTCTGTCGTTCAGACCTGCTGCTGCTCGACGAACCCACCAACCACCTGGATTTGGACGCGGTGATCTGGCTGGAACGCTGGTTGAAAAGCTACCCAGGCACGCTGGTGCTGATTTCGCACGACCGCGATTTCCTCGATCCGATCGTCGATAAGATTCTGCATATCGAACAAGAAACCATTAACGAATATACCGGTAACTACTCCTCGTTCGAACGTCAACGTTCGACCAAACTGGCACAGCAGCAGGCGCTGTACCAGAACCAACAGGAGAAAGTGGCACACCTGCAAAGCTACATTGACCGCTTCCGCGCCCAGGCCACCAAGGCTAAACAGGCGCAAAGCCGTATCAAAATGCTTGAACGCATGGAGCTGATTGCGCCTGCCCACGTCGATAACCCATTCAGCTTCAGCTTCCGTCAGCCGGAAAGCCTGCCGAATCCGCTGCTGCGCATGGAGAAGGTCAGCGCCGGTTATGGCGACAAGGTGATCCTGAGCTCGATCAAACTCAACCTGGTACCCGGCTCACGTATCGGTCTGCTGGGCCGTAATGGCGCCGGTAAATCCACCCTGATCAAAATGCTGGCCGGTTCGCTGGAGCCGCTAAGCGGTGAGATTGGTCTGGCGAAAGGCATCAAACTGGGTTACTTCGCCCAGCATCAGTTGGAGTTCCTGCGCGCCGACGAATCCCCGCTGCAGCATCTGAGCCGCATCGCCCCGCGAGTGCTGGAGCAGCAGTTGCGCGACTACCTGGGCGGCTTTGGCTTCCAGGGCGATAAGGTCACCGAGATTACCGAACGTTTCTCCGGTGGCGAAAAGGCGCGGTTGGTGCTGGCGCTGATTGTCTGGCAGCGCCCTAACCTGCTGCTGCTCGATGAACCGACCAACCACCTGGATCTGGATATGCGTCAGGCGCTGACCGAAGCGCTGATCGACTTTGAAGGTGCGTTAGTGGTGGTCTCGCACGACCGTCACCTGTTGCGCTCCACCACCGACGATCTCTATCTGGTGCACGACGGCCAGGTGGAAGTATTCGACGGCGATTTGGACGACTATCAGCAATGGTTGGCTGACCTGCAACGCCAGGAAAACCAGCAGGATGCGCCGGACAAGGAAAACAACGCCAACAGCGCGCAAGCCCGTAAAGATCAGAAACGTCGGGAAGCCGAGTTCCGTAGCCAGACCCAGCCACTGCGCAAGCAGATCGCCAAGCTGGAACAGCAGATGGAAAAACTGAGTGCCGAACTGGCGGCGGTGGAAGAGAAGCTGGCGGACTCCGCGTTGTACGACATCAGCCGCAAGGCCGATTTAACGCTTTGTCTGCAACAGCAAAGCCAGGCCAAATCCGCGTTGGAAGAAACGGAAATGACCTGGCTGGATGCGCAAGAGCAGTTGGAACAGTTCACCAACGAGTTTAACCTTTAAGGCCTCTGCCCTTAAACCTTGTAGAAAGGTTTATCCCCCAGAATGGTCGCGCGGTGCATAATGCGCCGCTGTGGCAGATAATCCGCGTTGGCGTAATGCTGCGTCACGCGGTTATCCCAGATGGCAATGTCATTTTCCTGCCAGCGCCAACGCACCTGAAATTCCGGCTTGGTGACGTGGGCGAACAGGAAATTCAGCAGCGCGTCGCTTTCCTTCGGTGCCAGATCAACAATCCGCGTAGTGAAACCTTCATTGACGAACAGAGCCTGCCGGCCGCTGACCGGATGCGTGCGCACTACCGGATGCAGCAACGGTGGGTTTTTCTGTACCGCTGCCTGCCAGCGCTGATGTTCTTCCTCGCTGCCACGATGCTTGTGTTCCGGGAATGACTTGGTGAAGTCATGCTCCGCCTTCAGCCCAGCCAGCAGTTGCCGGAATGGCTCAGACAGCGCTTCATAGGCCGCAATCCCACTGGCCCATAGCGTATCACCACCGGTGGAAGGCAGGGTTTTCGCCGCCAGAATCGCCCCCAACGGTGGGTTTTCGATAAAGGTCACGTCGGTATGCCAGTTATCGTTGTCCGGCGGATTATTGTCATGGGTATCCAGCACGATAATCTCTTTCACCTCGGCGGCTTGCGGATAGACCGGGTGGATATGCAGGTCGCCGAAGCGACCGGCCAAATCCCGCTGTTGCAACGGGGTGATTGGCTGATTACGCAGGAACAGCACCTGATGTTTCAGCAGCGCATGGTAGAGCTGTTCGAATTGGCCGTCACCCAAGGGGCGTGCCAGATCAACGTTTTCCACCAGCGCACCGATATAAGGCCCCAACGGGGTGATACTTAAACGTTCGTTCATTGGTTTACTCCGTGCCACGGGGTCAATCGGCGCTGCAGGGCGCGTAACCCCAGCTCCAGCCCAAATGCAATAATCGCAATCACACCGATACCGGCCAGCACCACATCGGTAGCCAGAAACTCACCGGCGGATTGCACCATAAATCCCAGGCCGCGGGTGGCAGCGATCAGTTCTGCGGCCACCAGCGTCGACCAACCAACCCCCAGCCCAATTCGGATGCCGGTTAAAATCTCCGGCAAGGCGCTAGGCAGCACCACAAAACGCAGCAGCTGCCAACGGTTTGCCCCCAGCGCTTGGGCGGCCCGCACACGAACCAGCGCCACACTGCGCACACCGGCTACGGCAGAAAGCGTCACCGGGGCGAAGATCGCCAGATAAATCAGCAAGATTTTCGAGGTTTCGCCAATGCCGAACCAAATCACCATCAGCGGTAAATAGGCCAGCGGCGGCACCGGACGGTAAATCTCAATCAACGGATCGAGAATGCCGCGCACCGTATCGTTCAGCCCCATGGCGATACCCACCGGCACGCCGATAATCACCGCTGCCAACAGCGCCACCAGAATGCGCCCCAGGCTGGCGGCCAAATGCTGCCATAACGTGGCGTCCATAAAGCCTTGCGGGCTGGCGATGGTAATCAGTTGATGCAGCACCTGCTGCGGCGCCGGCAAGAACAACGGGCTGATCAGATTCAACGCGGTCACGCCCCACCAGATGGCCAATACCACCAGCAGGGTGATACTGCTTAGCCAAACATTACGCGGTACGCTAAAACGACGCGTCGGTGCTGCAACCTGCGGCTGAACCACCTCTTTGAGAGCGGAGTGCAGACTCATAGCAAGGCCTCGCGCTGTTGAAAGACTTTGCCCAGCACATATTCGCGCTGCGCAATAAATTCAGGGTCGGACTTAATCGAACGGCAGGGCTCTCCGTTGGCATAACGTTGACCAAAGTTAAGCGCCAGGCGTTCCACCACCTGCCCCGGTCCCGGTGATAGCAACAGCAGTTCACTGGCCAGAAACACCGCTTCTTCAATGTCATGGGTGATCAGCAGCACCTGTTTGCCGGTATCACGCCAAATGGTCAACAGCAGTTCCTGCATTTGCTCGCGGGTAAAAGCATCCAGCGCGCCAAACGGCTCATCCAGCAACAACAGGCGCGGATCGGCAGCCAAGGCACGGGCAATCCCTACCCGCTGACGCATACCACCGGAGAGCTGCCAGATAAAGTGCTGTTCATAGCCAGCCAAGCCGACGCGTTGCAACATCTTTTGCGCCACCTGACGTCGCTGCTGTTTGCCGACACCGGCCAGTTGCAGACCAAACTCCACGTTATCCACTACGTTGCGCCACGGCAGTAAACCCTCATGCTGGAACACCACACCCCGCTCGGCTCCGGGGCCGCTAACGGTCGTTCCATCAAGCGTGATGCTGCCAGCTGAAGGCTCAATAAACCCGGCGATCAAATTCAGCAGCGTGGTTTTGCCACAGCCCGAAGGCCCGAGCACCACCACCAGTTGCCCGGTGGCAATCTGGAAAGAGACGTCGCGCAGCGCGGGGCGGCCCTGATACTCTGCTGAAAGGTGATTAACGTTTAACATTCTGCTCCCCTACGACTGCGGCGCAGCCTGCACCTGTTTTACAAACCGATCGGTGACGTAGGTACTGTAATCGCTGTCGACTCGTGGAATTTTTCCCTGTTGTTTAAGGAACTCGGCAGTATCGCGAATGGCCTTGTCCACAGGCTGGCCCAATTGGGTGATTTGTTCCGCCACCGGCAAATAGGTATTGCCCTTCACCAGCACCGGTATCTGTTCTTCCGGCACGCCGCTCAAGTGGGCCAGCGTGCTGAGATTGCCCTTGTCCTTCAGCCACTGCTCCGGCTGCGCCAGATAGGCTTTTTGCGCGTTCAGCGCGCTGGCAGCAAAGGCGGTCACCACTTCCGGGTGTTTTTCGGCAAAGTCTTTGCGCACTACCCAAACGTCGAGCGTTGGCGCGCCCCATTGTCCAACCTGGGCGGAATCGGTCAGTACCTTGCCCTGTTTGGCTAATTCATTCACCACCGGTGCCCAGACGTAAGCCCCGTCGATATCACCACGCTGCCAGGCTGCGGCAATGGCCGGCGGTTGCAGATTAATAATTTTGACCTGTTCAGGCTTGATGCCCCAATGCTTCAGCGAGGCCAGCAGGCTGTAGTGAGTGGTTGAGATAAAGGGCACGGCGATACGCTTGCCGATCAACTCCTGCGGGCTTTTGAGCTCTTTTTTCACCACCAGGGCTTCGGAGCTGCCGAGTTGGGAGGCGATAAGGAAGGCTTCGATAGGGAGTTTTTGGCTGGCGGCCACCGCCAGTGGGCTGGAACCGATATTACCGATCTGCACGTCACCGGAAGCCAACGCGCGTAGCACGCTGGAGCCGCTGTCGAATTTACGCCAGTCGACGGTGGCGCCGGATTGTTTGGCGAAGCTGTTTTCCGCCTGCGCCACCTTGGCAGGTTCCGCAGACGTCTGGTAAGCCACGGTCACGTCCACCGCATAGGCGCTGGCTGCGCTGAGTGACAACACCAAAAGTGCCGCGCTGCGTAATGAAAACCGTTTGCTCGCCATGTTCCGCTCCGTTGATAAAAGTCTGTTCAGTTGCTGACAGTTTTATCTGAGCGGTGACGAGCTATAAAAGAATAAAAAAAACTGCGTTATTACTTATGGGAATAAAAGTTCATTCAGGTCGATCCATTGCCCTCCAGCAGCACTGCTACGTTGGGCAGCATCGATAAATGCCATGCCCTGCACCCCGGTATCAATCCCCGGTAACAGGGGGGCCGCCTGCGCCCCATCCCGCAATCGTGCCGCCGCCTCGCGGTAAATCTGACCAAATCCTTCCAGATAGCCTTCAGGATGCCCTGCCGGTACCCGTGCCAGTGAACGATTCTCCGTATACTGGAATGAAGAGGCGCGGGTTATGCAATAGGCTGGCGCATCCCGGGGCCGCATCCACAGCTGATTAGGTTGCTCCTGACAAAATTCCAGGCTGCCGTCGCTACCATAGATTCTCAAACGCAGGTCGTTCTCATGGCCGCAAGCCACCTGACTGGCCCACAGTCGACCTCTGGCACCGTTGGCGTAGCGCATTTGCACCCGCACATCGTCGTCTATCTGACGCCCAGCAATAAACGCAGTGAGTTCAGCGCTGATCGCCTGCGGCAACAGGCCGCTGACAAAGTGCGCCAACTGCCAGGCATGGGTACCCACATCACCAATACAGCCGGCCCCGGCCTTTTCTGGCTGGGAACGCCAGTCAGCCTGCTTGTTGTCGGTCAGTTCCAGCGGCTGCGCCAGCCATTCTTGTAAATACTCCACCTCGATAAAGCGGATTGCCCCCAATTCACCGGCTAATACCCGACTACGCGCCTCGCGCACCAATGGATAGGCACTGTAGTTATGGGTCAATATCAGCTGCTTTCCGCTACGCCGCACCGTCTCGGCCAACTGCAAGGCCTCGGCATAGCTGTTGCACAGAGGCTTGTCGCAGATGACGTCGATGCCGGCGTTAAGAAACGCGGTCGCCACCGGCGCATGCAGATAATTGGGGGTGACGATAGCCACCACATCGATGCCGTTTTCACGCGCCACCTCTGCCTGCGCCATTTGGTTAAAATCGTGATAACAGCGCTGTGGGTCGAGGTGTAGCCGTTCGCCGGTGCGGCGACAGTTTTCCCAATCCGCAGAGAAAGCCCCGGCTACCAGCTCAAACTCATCGTCCATCCGCGCCGCCAGACGATGCACTGCGCCGATAAAGGCTCCTTCGCCCCCGCCGACCATCCCCAAGCGTAATCTCATGGTTGCTCTCCCATACCCAACATCTGTCTGACCTGTTTGCGTTCACCGCCGACAGCGGCAAAGTCATCAAACGCCCTCTCAGCAACCGGAATAATATGGCGGGCGATAAACTCAGCCCCTTCCCGCGCACCGTCCTCCGATGATTTCAGACAGCACTCCCACTCCAGCGTGGCCCAGCCGGGAAAATCGTACTGCGCCAGCTTGCTGAAGATTGCCGGGAAGTCGATCTGCCCATCGCCGAGTGAACGAAAACGTCCGGGTCTTTCCAGCCACGGCTGATAACCGCCGTACACGCCGCTGCGAGCACTGGGCCGATATTCAGCATCCTTGACGTGAAACGCCCGGATGCGCGGGTGATAAACATCAAGAAAGCCAAGATAGTCCATCTGCTGCAAATGCAGATGGCTGGGGTCATACAGGATATGGCAACGCGGGTGATTACCAACCTGCCGCAGGAAGCGCTCAAAGGTCACACCGTCATGCAGATCCTCCCCCGGGTGCAGTTCATAGCAAAGGTCGACACCGACGTCGTCAAAAGCATCGAGGATCGGCCGCCAACGTTGTGCCAGTTGTCCGAAGGCTTCCTCCAGCAACAGCGCATTGTGCGGTGGCCAGGGGTAAAAATAGGGCCAGGCCAGCGCGCCGGAAAAAGTCACGTGTGCCGCTAAACCCAACCGCTGCGATGCCTGTGCTGCCATCAGCAATTGCTCCGTTGCCCATGCCTGCCGGGCCTGAGGATTGCCGCGCACCTGGACCGGAGCAAAGCCGTCAAAAGCCGGATCGTAAGCCGGATGCACCGCCACCAATTGCCCCTGCAAATGGGTGGATAACTCGGAGATCGTCAGGCCGTGTCCCGCCAGCAACGCGCGCACCTCATCACAATATTCCTGACTGTGGGCCGCCCGCTTGAGATCAAAAATAGCAGGGGACGTGGTCGGGATCTGCAGGCTTTTAAACCCCAGCCCGGCGGCCCAACCGGCCAACCCGTTCAGCGAATCAAACGGCGCTTGCGGGCCGATAAACTGGGCCAGAAACAGCCCCGGCCCCTGAATGGTTTTCATGCTGATGACCTCCCTAATATTACTGTTTGTCGGCTGCGCACCGCTTCGTCCGCCGCCAGTACCACCCGCAGGCTGTTCAGGGCATCCTGCCAATGCCGGTCGAGATCCAACCCGCCCTGGATCGCCTGAAGAAAATAGCGCTGCTCGCTCAGGCACAGCGCCAGATGGTCCGGTTCGTCCTGACAGTCAATCCAGCGGTCCGATTGGATAAACTGATTAGTGCTATCCAACGCCGCACTGTGGATACGCAACGAGTCGGTACGGGTGTGGCCGTCGACGTTATCTGAATCCGCATCCGCCTGCCGCGCGACGATCGAGACTGAGCCACGCGGCCCAATCACGTCTTTGACGAAGTAGGCGGTTTCGCTGATCATCGGCCCCCAGCCGGCTTCGTACCAGCCAACGGAGCCATCGGCAAAACGCACCTGTAACTGGCCATAGTTGTACATTTCCGGCGGCAGCTCCCCACTCAGTCGTGCACCGATGGCGCTGACGCTGACCGGCTCCGACTGGGTCATCTGGCACATCACGTCGAGGTAATGCACGCCACAGTCGACAATCGGCGACAGCGACTGCATCAAATTGCGGTGTACATCCCACATCGCACCGTGACTCTGTTGATTGAGGTTCATGCGCATCACCAGCGGTTTGCCCAGGTCACGGGCCAATGCGACAAATTGTTGCCATGACGGATGGTGACGCAGAATATAGCCGACCACCAGTTGCCGCCCGGTGGCCCGTGCGGCGGCAATCACTCGCTCCGCACCGACCAGGGTAGTGGCGAGCGGTTTTTCAATGAACAGATGGCAACCGGCAGCCAGCGCCGCCAACGCGTAGGCCTCATGGGTATCTGGCCAGGTGGTCAGGCAAACCGCATCCGGACGCGTCACCGTCAGCGCCTGGGCGAAATCACCGAACACCGGGTAGCCGCCCCCCAACCGAGTATTGAGCCGATGTCGGGAATCACCGCGCGCCACCAATCCACAAATCTCGACACCGTCCAGACCGTCATAGGCTTCAGCATGTGAAGCCCCCATATTGCCGCAGCCCACCACCAGTACGCGCAAGTCAGTCATCGCGTTTCTCCCCCTGCGGGATTTCCCGGTAATTGAAGGTGAAGAAGAACAGTGCCGCGATCACCAACGCACCAATGGCCGGATACCACCAGAAACTCTGCCACTGCGGCAGCGCTGCCGCCCCTTCTGCAGTCACCAAACGATTAAACAGGGCACCGCTGATTTGCGAACCGATCAACATGCCCAGACCATAGGTGAATAACACCAGCAGACTCTGGGCCTGGCCCTTGACTTTGTCACCGGCTACCTTGTCGGTGTAGATAAAACCGATCACGAAAAAGAAGTCGTAGCACATGCCGTGCAGAATGATGCCGAGGTAAATCATCCAACGCAGTTCTTCGGTAATCCCCAGCGCAAACATCACGTAGCGCAGGAACCACGCCAACATGCCAATCAGCAGCATCACCTTGATGCCCAGCCGTACAAACAGAAACGGGATCAGCAGCATAAAGAACAGTTCGGACATCTGCCCCAGCGACATCACCCCGCCGACATTGCTGAAACCGGTCGCCGCGATGAAAGGCGCGGCATAGGCATAGTAGGCCGCCAAAGGGATGGAAATCAGCGTCGCGCAGAGGATAAATACCAGGAAGTGTCGCTGCTTCAGCATGGCGAAAGCATCGGCACACAACAGGTCGCGCATTTTTATCGGTTTGCCGCGTTCCGGCGCCGGGGTGTGTGGCAGGGTGAAGCTGTAAATGGCCAACACCAACGAGGCCACCGCCGCCAGTGTGAAAATACCGGTACTGTCTGACAACCCGCTGGCACCGACGATCAGCCCAGCGACAATCCAGCCAAAGGTGCCGAACGCCCGCACCACAGGAAAGGCTTTTTCGCTGTTGCTCAGGCTATAAAACGCCACGTTGTTGCTGAGGGCGATAGTCGGCATATAACACAGCACATAACCGAAAATGATCCACAACAGACCGCTCTGTCCACTGTGGAAGAAGCCGGGCATCAGCCACAACAACCCGGCACCGATCAGATGCAGCACCCCCAGCACCTTCTGCGAGGCAAAGAAGCGATCGACCAGCATACCCAGCACGAACGGTGACAGAATCGAAGCGATCGGCCCGGTCGAGTAGGCATCGCCGATGATCGCCGCCAGACCGAACTTACCCATCACTACGCCGAGCGTAACGTACCACGCCCCCCAAACAAAGAACTGCAGAAACATCATCAGTGCCAACCGCGGCACCACCCATTTAAATGTGACGCTTTTGGTCCCCAGGACCGCGCTGTCAGTTTGCATAATTCCCCCATTGGTCTTGTTGTGGTGTTGTCTAACCGCTTTCCGGCAGGAAGGACGGCATAACCACACCGCCGGGTTGTAGCGCACGGCCTTTCACCTGCGCCAAATGCAATTCACAAATCCGCCCGCCCCACTGCAACAGTACCTGGCTGAGGGCGGAACGTTGCGCCGGTACCAGCACCACCGGCGTGGTACCGCGATGGTGGCGATCCAGCATCCAACTGAGCAACTCCAGGACAATCTCTTCGCTGTGGCTGCAGCCCGGCCCCAACAGGCGGGAAGCCGGATGCGCCACCGAAGCCAGATAACCGCCAATGCTGCCGTCAAGTTCCCACACGGCAGTCCGCCATAGCCCGCTGGCGTCGTTGAGGAAGTAGTCAATATCGCGCCGACGTTCGATGCCCAACAGCGTTCGTTCCAACTGCAGGATGCCGGGCAGATCCTCTGGCTGGGCGGCGCGCACTCTGCCGCGCGTCAGACTGGGGAAGGAAAATCCCTTTACCGGCACCGGGATCGTCATATCCTGGTAAATCGCATAGGGCGTAAAACCGGCGCGGTGGTACAGGGCGTAGGAATCCAGGTTCAGCGCGCTGGAAAGCAACCTTATAGGCCGCTCTCCCGCCAGTTCATCGGCCTTGCCCAACAGTTGCGCGGCGATACCACGGCCAAAGTAGTCGGGATGTACATTCATGATGCCCAGCCCGAGATGAGTTTCACGCGAGTGAAAGAAGCAGGAACCGCACAGCACGCCATGTTCATCGTGCGCAACCCAGTGCTGGCCGGGATCCAGATGGCGATAGACGTCAACAAACAGCCCGCAGCTGGTCGGCTCTGCGGAAAAGATGGCGCCCATGCCGTGGCGTTGATACCAGGCATTGGTCGACAGATGAATCAGTTGTGCGACCGCCTGGCGATCACCGTTTTCCGCTACTCTCAGTTGCACCTGCATCCGCCACCTCTTTTCAGATTATGGGTTCAGCGAAATAACGCGAAATCGCAAAATGTAATCGATTTCATTTCCACCATGAACAAAATGTAATCGATTTCTTTTTTTCGGCAACCTGATTAATCTGGCGCAAGGGACTGATAAGATGAATTTGTAACCCACATCACAATCCTGAGGTCAGACGCAGATTTTTTGTCGCACTTGGGCATATTGTGCGGGGCAATTGGGCAGAAGGAACAGCAAACCATGTCGATCGAAAAGGTGGCGAAACTCGCCGGCGTCTCTGCCGCGACGGTCTCACGGGTATTGAACGGCCAGCAAATCGTCAAACCGGCCACTCGCGACAAGGTACTGGCGGCGATCCACGCATGCGACTACCAACCCAACCTGCTGGCGCGTCAGCTACGCACTTCGCGTAGCCGTATGCTGCTGGTGTTGGTTTCCAGTATCACCAATCCTTTTTGTTCCCTGGTAGTACGCGGGATCGAAGAAGAAGCCGAACGCCACGGCTACCACATTTTACTGTGCAACTCCGAATCCAATCCAACCCGGGAGTCCGCCTATCTCAGCCTGCTGAGCGGTAAAGTGGTCGACGGCGTGATTACCATGGACGCCGTCAGTTGCCTGCCCGGCCTGACCGCAATGATTGGCGATTTCCCCTGGGTACAATGCGGTGAAGGCGATCCCGAGTTTCGCGCCTCTTCAGTCACCATTGACAACCATCAGGCGGCGATGGCCGGCGTGCGTTATTTAGTTGCACGGGGCCGACGACGTATTGCCCTGATCAACAGCGACATGCGTTATCTCTACTCGCAGCAGCGAGAGCAAGGTTATCGACAGGCGCTGGCCGAAGCCGGGTTCGACTATTGTCAGGTGGAATACGTCGAGGGGCTGGAATATGCCGCCGGTGCGTTGGCCATGGGTCGCCTGCTGGATACCGAGCCGCGGCCGGATGCGGTATTCACCATCTCCGACGTGATCGCCGGTGGAGCGATGAGCACCCTGCACCAACAGGAATTGCGCATTCCCGAAGATGTCGCGGTAATGGGCTTTGACGGCGTGCCATTCGGTGCCGTCACCACGCCACCGCTAACCACCGTCGAACAACCGATGCACCAGTTCGGCGTGCGCAGCGTGCAGTTACTGCTGGAAAAAATCAAAAATCCGCAACAACCGCCGCGCAATGAAATGCTTAAGTGGCGGCTGGTTGAGCGTGGCTCAGCCTGATTACAGGCTCAATTCCCCACGCAAAAACGTGTGCGCATAGCCACCAATCAAGGTGCGATCGCCCTTCAGCTCACAGAACAACTCTCCACCGCGCGCCGAAATCTGCAGTGCGTGCAACTGATGGCGACCAAGACGTGCGCTCCAGTATGGCATCAGCGTGCAGTGTGCGGATCCGGTCACCGGGTCTTCGCCGCCGTCGAGGGTAAAATAGCGCGAGACAAAATCCGCCGCCTCACCCGGAGCGCTGACAATCACTGCCCGGCCGACCAAGGCAATCAGTGCCGGGATATCCGGCTGCAATGCCCTGACCTGCGCTTCGTTTTCCAACACTACCAACAGCGCATTGGCCTGCCACACTTCCTGCGGATGAGCGCCCAGCAGCGCCGCCAACCCTTCAGGTTCCACAACCTTCTGCGGTGGCCGGGACGGGAAATCCAGGACCATGCGTTCGCCATCTTCGGCGTCGCGTTTGACGTACAGGTCGCCGCTCGCCGAGCGGAAACGAATATCCTGCAGCGCCGGGTTCACCACGCTGAACATCACGTGTGCCGCCGCCAGCGTGCCGTGACCGCACAAATCGACTTCTCGCTGGGGCGTGAACCAACGGATGGCCGACATATCGCCATCGTCCCAGACAAAACTGGTTTCCGGCAGGTTCAGTTCATTGGCGATGGCCTGCATCTCCGCAGCCGACAAAGGCTGTTTTAGCAGGCAGACGCCGGCCGGATTGCCACGAAACCCTTGACCGGTGAAGGCCGCAATATGGAAGTAATTCTCCACCATTCACAATTCCTCAATGCCAGATGAGTAACACACAGGCCGCGGTGAGCAACCCCATAGAAACGTTAAAAATGATCCAGGCCTTTTTGCTGCGCAGCAGGCGGCCAATCACCGTGCCAAATCCCAGCCAAATCACGCCGGCAATGATGTTCACCACGAATATGCCCAGTGAGATCGCCAGAATAGAGGAGTTGTATTGAGCACCAGCCAGGCTGAAGCTGGCCACCGCCCCCAGCGCCATCAACCAGGCCTTGGGATTAAGGAACTGTAGCAGCCAACCCTGGTACAGCCGTATCGGTTTGGGCGGTGCCACGTCGGTTTCAAGTTTTTCATAAGCGGCGGTAGCCACTTTCCATGCCAGCCACAGCAGATACAGGCTTCCGAGAATTTTCAGCACCAGATGCAGCGCCGGATAAACCAGAATCAAGCTGCCGACGCCGAACGCCACCAACAGCAAAATGCTTTGCATGCCGAGCATGATGCCAATCATCAGCAACAGTGAACGCATAAAGCCGAAGTTGGCACCGGAAGTGGTCAGTAACATATTGTTGGGGCCAGGTGTGATCGCGGCAACCCACAGAAAACCTAACATCGAAAGAAATAAACTCGCATCCATCAGGCGGGCGCTCCTCACCCAGGTCATTTTTTGCAGTATTATTGTTAACTCAGGGTAGTGAAGCTATCAGCGCACTAATCATCCCACAAGAGTGGCCAATAAGAATTTAATTCAAGCTATGCATGAATCCTTTCGCCCGTTGAGCGGGGCCAGTAATCCCCATCTGCAAACGCTGCTACCACGGCTGGTGCGTCGCCACGTGCAGTTGAAACCCCACTGGCAACGGCTGGAACTGCCCGACGGTGACTTTGTCGATCTCGCCTGGAGCGAAGATCCGGCTCAGGCCGGCGGCAAGCCGCGCGTGGTGCTGTTCCATGGCCTGGAAGGCAGTTTCTACAGTCCCTATGCCCATGGTCAACTCAACGCCTGGCGTGAAAAGGGCTGGCTCGGGGTGGTAATGCATTTTCGCGGTTGCAGTGGCGTGCCGAACCGCAAGCAACGCATCTATCATTCCGGTGAAACGGAAGATGCGCGCTTCTTCCTCCAGTGGCTGCGTACTACCTACGGAGAAGCCCCCACCGCTGCCGTTGGCGTCTCACTCGGCGGCAATATGCTGGCCTGTTATCTGGCACAGCAGGGCGCCGACAGTCTGCTGCAGGCGGCGGTGGTGGTTTCTGCGCCATTGATGCTGGAACCTTGCTCATGGCGGATGGATCAAGGCTTCTCGCGGGTTTATCAGCACTACCTGCTCGGCCAGTTGAAACAAAACGCCACCCGTAAACTGCTGCACTATCCTGATACCCTGCCGCTCAAGCTGCCGCAGCTCAAGGCATTGCGTCGGATCCGCGACTTTGATGATGCGATTACCTCGCGCATCCATGGCTTTAGCGATGCCACCGATTATTACCGCCGTTGCAGCGCCCTGCCACTGCTGCCGTCGATCCAAACGCCGCTGTTGATCATCCATGCCAAGGACGATCCTTTTATGACCGACGAAGTGATCCCCGAAACCGCCACGCTGCCGCACAACATTGAATATCAGTTGACCGAGTTTGGCGGCCACGTCGGTTTTGTCGGCGGTACATTGAAAAAACCCCATATGTGGCTGGAATACCGTATTCCATCCTGGCTTGCCCCTTACCTGGAAACAATCAAGTGATCATCCCCTGGAAAGAACTGGAAACCGAGACCCTCAATAGCCTGATTGAATCCTTTGTGCTGCGCGAAGGGACCGACTACGGTGAGCATGAACGTTCCCTGGAACATAAAGTGGAAGACGTGCGCCGCCAATTGAAAAACGGCGAGGTGCTACTGGTATGGTCAGAACTGCATGAGACCATCAACATCATGCCGCGCGGGCAGTTCCGTGCCGGGCAAGAAGAAATTTAGTGACTGTCGGTTCTATGACTGACGGAAAAAATCAGGTAACAATGAGGGATTGCAAACCAACGCGCGGAATTTTGCCCTTGGCGAAAAGGTGTCAAACAGACCAAAAATTTTAACTGACGCCTGCGCATTAAACACGGAGTGACCCATCACCATGTCCGCCAAACATCCCGTTATCGCAGTGACCGGCTCCAGCGGTGCCGGCACCACCACCACCAGCGTGGCGTTCCGTAAAATCTTTCAGCAGTTGAACATCCGCGCCGCGGAGCTGGAAGGTGACAGTTTCCACCGCTATACCCGGCCGGAAATGGACGCGGCGATCCGCAAAGCGCGCGATCTTGGCCGTCATATCAGCTATTTCGGCCCCGAAGCGAACGATTTTGGCCTGCTGCAACAAAGCTTTAGCGAGTACGGTACCAACGGCACCGGTCGTTCACGCAAGTATCTGCACACCTACGATGAAGCGGTGCCCTATAACCAGGTACCGGGGACCTTTACCCCGTGGGAAGCCTTACCGGCACCGACCGACGTGCTGTTTTATGAAGGGCTGCACGGCGGCGTAGTGACCGAACACAACGACGTGGCCAAGCATGTCGACTTGCTGGTCGGCGTGGTGCCTATTGTTAACCTGGAATGGATCCAAAAGTTAATTCGCGATACCGGCGAGCGTGGCCACTCCCGTGAAGCGGTGATGGATTCAGTGGTGCGTTCGATGGAAGACTACATCAACTACATCACACCGCAGTTTTCGCGCACCCATATCAACTTCCAGCGGGTGCCGACGGTAGATACCTCCAACCCGTTCGCCGCCAAGGCGATCCCCTCGCTGGACGAGAGCTTTGTGGTGATCCACTTCCGCGGCCTGGATCAGATCGATTTCCCTTATCTGCTGGCGATGCTGCAGGGATCTTTTATCTCGCATATCAATACGCTGGTGGTGCCGGGCGGCAAAATGGGATTGGCAATGGAGTTGATTATGGCGCCGCTGGTGCAGCAACTGCTGGAAGGCAAAAAAATCGGCTAACTTACCGGAGCGCGGCAACGGACCGCGCCCCTTTATCTATCAGGACACCGCGCGGATCTCAAAACTGTGGGTCACGCTGGCGGCCTTGCTCAGCATCAATGACACCGAACAGTACTTCTCGGCGGAAAGATTCACCGCGCGCTCAACAATTTTGTCACTTAAATCTTTACCGGTGACGATGAAATGCAGGTTGATATGGGTAAACAACCGTGGCGCTTCTTCGCGCCTTTCAGAGGTCAGCTTCACCTCGCAATCACGCACGTCGTTGCGTCCTTTTTGCAGGATCGACACCACATCTATCGCGCTGCATCCTCCCACCGACATCAGCACCATTTCCATCGGACTGGGCGCTTTATCGCCGGCGTTGCCGTCCATCAATACCTGATGGCCAGACGCGGATTCGCCCAGAAACGTCAACCCTTCCACCCACTTAACTCTTGCCTGCATGCTGGTCACTCCGGTTAATTTCTTAAAATCAGACTACGCTTTCGCATAGAAACTGGCAACGGAACCTGATGCTAATCATGCTGAAGCGAGACAACACAAGACACCCGCCTCACTCTGTGCTACAAACAGAGCCGCAATAAATCTTTCCGGGACACTGATTTCAGGGAAACTCCCAGGGAAAGGCTCCTTTACCGGTATGTTAACAGAATGTAGCTTGCAGCTCTCCCGGCAAGTTAATATGCTAGAGCGACAGCGTATATTTATGACACGCCTCAAAACCTGCTGCCAGCTACCATTAAAACAACGGCGACAGCACGTTTTACAGGGAACTCTGACCCCTGTGACACAAGGCAGCGATAACAACAGAGGATAACAGCGAATGGTTCTCGGCAAACCGCAAACAGACCCTACTCTCGAATGGTTCCTGTCTCATTGCCATATCCACAAATATCCATCCAAAAGTACGCTGATTCACCAAGGTGAAAAAGCCGAAACGCTTTACTACATCGTCAAAGGCTCCGTCGCGGTGCTGATTAAGGATGAAGAAGGTAAAGAGATGATCCTGTCCTACCTTAACCAGGGGGATTTCATCGGCGAGCTTGGATTATTTGAAGAAGGTCAGGAGCGTAGCGCCTGGGTTAGGGCGA
Organism: Serratia sp. NA_13; assembly: GCF_052691735.1. NCBI lineage: Bacteria > Pseudomonadati > Pseudomonadota > Gammaproteobacteria > Enterobacterales > Yersiniaceae > Serratia > Serratia sp. NA_13. The sequence goes on along the minus strand of NZ_JBQZFV010000018.1, from coordinate 75,646 downwards.
AAACCGCCTGTGAAGTGGCTGAAATTTCCTACAAGAAATTCCGCCAGTTGATTCAGGTTAACCCGGACATCCTGATGCGCCTGTCAGCTCAGATGGCAAACCGTCTGCAGATCACCTCTGAGAAAGTGGGTAACCTTGCTTTCCTGGACGTTACAGGCCGCATCGCGCAAACCCTGCTGAACCTGGCGAAACAGCCTGATGCCATGACCCACCCGGATGGTATGCAGATTAAAATTACCCGTCAGGAAATTGGTCAGATCGTCGGTTGCTCACGTGAAACCGTTGGTCGTATTCTGAAAATGCTGGAAGATCAAAACCTGATCTCCGCCCACGGCAAAACTATTGTCGTTTACGGCACCCGTTAATCACTGAAAAAACGGCGCGATAATTCGCGCCGTTTTTTTATGCCCCTAGTCATCATGTGGCGCCGACTGATTTATCATCCGGAAGTTAATTACGCACTACGACAAACGCTGGTGCTGTGCCTGCCGGTTCTGCTCGGGCTGTTGATCGGCCAACTACAATACGGCCTGCTATTTTCCCTGGTTCCCGCCTGCTGCAACATCGCCGGGCTGGACACGCCTCATAAACGCTTCTTTAAACGCCTGATCGTCGGCGGTTCACTGTTTGCATTCAGCAGTTTGTTGCTGCAGCAAGCTCTGTTGTGGCAGTTGCCGCTGCCGATACTGATGCTCGGCCTGGCGCTGCTGCTCGGTGTCAACGGTGAAATAAGCCCGCTACACGCCCGTCTGCTGCCTGCTGCGCTAGTTGCCGCCATCTTCTCCCTCAGCATGGCCGGTACGGTGCCGCTTTGGCACGCGCCGGTGTTATATATCGTGGGCACGGCCTGGTACGGCCTGTTTACCTGGTTCTGGTTCAAGCTGTGGAAAGAACAGCCGATGCGCGAGTCGCTTAATCAGCTCTATCTGGAACTGGCGGACTACTTCGAAGCCAAATATTCGCTGTTGACCCAGCACACCGACCCGCAGACCGCATTACCTCCCCTGCTGGTGCGCCAGCAAAAGGTCATGGATCTGATCACCTTGCTGTATCAACAACTTAATTTTCTCCCCCATGCCAGCAATCTCGAACAAAAGCGCCTGCAACGCACCTTCCAGGTCGCGCTGGATTTGCAGGAACACATCACCGTCAGCCTGCACCTGCCGGAAGAGGTGCAAAAACTGGTAGAACAGAGCCAGGCCGAAGCCATTATCCGCCGCAATGCGCAGGTAATTGCCAATCGGCTGCGCACGGTGGCGCACGATATTCTCTACCACCAACATTCGCAACGCTTCAATATGGGCAATGAACTGACAGCATTGGAAAAAGTGGCGGCACAGCACCCGGAGAATCCGGTTGGGCAGTTCTGCTACTACCACTTCAGCCGCATCGCCCGCCTGCTGCGTACCCAGCATCCACTCTACCGGCGTGACCTGATGGCCAATCAAAACCGCCTGCCGTTTTGGCCGGCGCTGGTCAGTTATCTGTCGTTCAAATCCAATGCCATGCGTAATGCGGCACGATTAGGCGTCACGCTGGCGGCAGGCAGCAGCCTCGGGATGATGTTCAACCTGCCGAAACCCTACTGGATCCTGCTCACTATCATGCTGGTAAGCCAGAACGGCTACAATGCCACCCGGGTGCGCATCCAGCACCGTGCGCTCGGTACTCTGGCCGGACTCGTCATCGCCGCCGGTCTGCTGCAATTACAACTGCCCGAAGCCGAGACCCTGAGCGTGATGCTGGTGATTACGCTGCTGGCCTATCTGGTTTCACGTAAAAACTACGGATTGGCGGTTATTGGTTTTACGGTGACGGCGGTCTACACCCTGCAACTGCTGGCCCTCAACGGCACACATTTCCTGGTGCCGCGGCTGATCGACACGCTGATCGGCTGCGTGCTGGTGTTCGGCAGTACCATCTGGCTGTGGCCACAGTGGCAAAGCGGATTACTGCGCAAGAATGCCCATCAGGCGCTGGAAAACGATCAGCAGGCATTACGTCTGTTGCTGGAAGAGCAAGAGCCAGATCCCAGTGCACTGGCCTACGCACGTATGCAGGTCAATCAGGCGCACAATGCGTTATTCACCTCGCTGAATCAGGCCATGCAGGAGCCGGGGTTTGAATCGAACTATCTGGCGGATATGCGCCTGTGGGTGACGCACAGCCAGTTTATTGTCGAGCATCTGAATGCAATGACTATCCTGGCGCGCGAGCACTATATGCTGACGCCAAAGCTGGCGGAGGAGTATCTGCAATCTTGCGAGATTGCGCTGCAAAGCTGCCAGCAACGGCTGGAGTACGACGGGCCGAGCAGTGGCAACAGCATTATGCAGCCGCCGGATTTGCACCCTGAGATGCCGGTGACCGAAATGGAGCGCCACCTGCGGCGCATTCTTTCGCACCTGAGCGTCATGCATACCATCTCGTCATTAGCCTGGAGCCAACGCCCACACCACGGCATCTGGCTGAAACGCAAACTGCGCGATGAATAAGGGCGCCACACGGCGCCCGGTTAACCATGCAGCAAATAGCAAATTAAGCGTTAATCACGTCCTGCACCGCCAGCTCAAACAGCGCCATACCCTGGTCGATGTCTTGGGTTTCCACCACCAGCGAAGGGGCAAAGCGGATCACATTTGGCCCGGCATTGAGGATCATCAGCCCACGAGCGGCAGCTGCGGTCAGGAAATCGCGCGCTTTGCCGTGGTATTGCGGTGTTAATTCAGCGCCAATCAGCAGGCCCATGCCGCGAATATCGCTGAAAACACCGTACTTCTCGCCAATTTTCTTTAACGCCTGCACGTATAACCCATGACGCAACTCAATGCCGCTCAGCACTTCCGGCGTATTGATCACGTCCAACGCCGCTTCCGCCACAGCACAGGCCAGCGGATTACCGCCGTAAGTGGTGCCGTGGGCACCGACCTGCATCACCGAGGCGATCTCTTCGGTGGTCAGCATGGCACTGACCGGGAAACCGCCGCCAAGCGCTTTGGCCGTGGTGAGAATGTCCGGCGCCACACCATAATGCATATAGGCAAACAGCTTGCCGCTGCGCCCCATGCCGCTTTGCACTTCGTCGAACACCAGCAGCGCCTGGTGCTTGTCGCACAGTTCGCGTACTCCCTTGAGGAATTCGGCGTTAACCGGGGTAATGCCCCCTTCCCCCTGGATCGGTTCCATCACCACCGCACAGGTGTGGTCGTCCATCACTGCTTTCACCGCCGCCAGGTCGTTGAAGGGGACGTGCACGATGTCAGCCGGTTTTGGCCCAAAACCATCCGAATACTTGGCCTGCCCACCCACCGAGACGGTGAATAGCGTGCGACCGTGGAAAGCATTATAAAACGCGATGATTTTGGTTTTATACGGACTGTGGCGGGTAATGGCGTAATGACGAGCCAGCTTGAAGGCCGCTTCGTTGGCTTCTGCGCCGGAGTTGGCGAAAAACACCCGGTCGGCAAAGGTGGCGTTGATCAACTTGGTGGCCAGACGCAGCGCCGGCTCGTTAGTAAAAACGTTGCTGGTATGCCACAGGGTTTCGCCCTGCTGTTTCAGCGCCTCGACCAAAGCCGGGTGACAGTGCCCTAACGCCGTCACCGCAATGCCGCCTGAGAAATCGATATACTCTTTCCCCTGCTGGTCCCACACGCGGCTGCCTTTGCCCCTGACCGGAACAAACTGCGCGGGTGCATAAACAGGCAGGATAACCTGGTCAAAGGTACTGCGGTTAACTGCGGATTTTTCGGTCATTATGGGGCCCACCCTGAATTTGACTCAGTCTTTTGGTTGCGATCAAGTGAGAATATAATCACAAAATATGCATAAAAAACCAATAAAGGGCAAACGCAAATCGTCTTCGCAGTTAAAAAAAACTTAACCAATTAACTTTTAAGGAAATTATCCAACAGCTGGTGGCCCTGCTCGCTAAGGATGCTCTCCGGGTGGAACTGTACCCCTTCCAGCGCCAGTTGGCGGTGACGGATCCCCATAATTTCATCGTGTACGCCGTCGCGCTCGCTCCAGGCCGTCACTTCAAAACAGTCCGGCAAAGTAGCGGCCTCAAGCACCAGCGAGTGGTAGCGGGTCACGGTCAACGGATTGTTCAGCCCGTGAAAAATACCGCTGTCGAAATGCCGGATCGCCGAGGTTTTACCGTGCATTACCTCACGGGCACGCACTACCTTAGCGCCAAAGGCCTGCCCCAGTGCCTGGTGCCCCAGGCAAACGCCAAGGATCGGCAGCTTGCCGGCGAAATACCGAATAGCTGCCAGCGAGATGCCGGCTTCGTTTGGGGTGCAAGGACCAGGGGAGATAACCAAATGCTGCGGGGCCAGCCTTTCGATATCGGCCAGTTGCAGTTCATCGTTACGCTTCACCAGCACTTCGGCACCTAATTGGCAGAAGTACTGGTAAAGGTTATAGGTAAAAGAATCGTAGTTATCGATTAGCAGCAGCATAGGGGTTCCAACAAACAGCATAGTAAGGGGCTCGCCCCGATTGACACCGGTGCATTATACAACGCCCCTGCAATACTGCCGCCAGCGATAATTTCAGCTTACTTTTTGCGACCGCCCATAATCGACCCCAGCACCCCACGCAGGATCTGGCGGCCAAGGTCGCGCGCCATGCTCTTGGCGGCGGTCTGGACGATACCGTCACGCTTGCCACCGCGCGGGCCGGTGGAACCAAACAGGATATCGTTCAGACCGCCCATCAAGCCACCGCCCGCCTGCTGCTGCGCCTGTGGTTGCTGCGCCGGCTGACCCGGTTGCGGCGTGCCGACGGTAGCAAAACCTGACGAAGATAACTTCTCATAAGCGGATTCTCGGTCAATCATGTCCTCGTAGCGGCCATACAGCGGCGACTTGTTGATCGCACTGTTCAGCCCTTCGGCCCCCAGCATGCCCATTTTGGATTCCGGTGCGATCACCATCGCTCGCTCCACCACATTTGGCCGCCCTTTCTCATCCAGGAACGACACCAGCGCCTCGCCTACGCCCAGTTCGGTGATCGCCGTTTCGGCGTCGAAGGCCGGATTGGCACGCATGGTTTGTGCCGCCGCCTTCACCGCCTTCTGGTCGCGAGGAGTAAAAGCACGCAACGCATGCTGTACGCGGTTGCCTAGCTGACCCAGCACGCTGTCCGGAATATCCAGCGGGTTCTGGGTCACAAAGTAGATGCCGACGCCTTTGGAGCGGATCAGGCGTACCACCTGCTCGATTTTAGTCAGCAATGCCGCCGGCGCATCATTGAACAGCAGATGTGCTTCATCAAAGAAGAACACCAGCTTTGGCTGTTCCGGGTCGCCCACCTCTGGCAGGTGTTCGAACAATTCGGCCAGCAGCCACAGCAGGAACACCGAATACAGCTTCGGCTGATTAATCAGTTTGTCCGCCGCCAGCAGGTTAATCACCCCGTGGCCATTGGCATCGGTTTTCATCAGGTCGTTGATGTCGAGCATCGGTTCGCCGAAGAACTGGTTGGCACCCTGCTCTTCCAGCGTCAACAGCCCACGCTGGATAGCGCCCACCGAAGCCGAAGAAATATTGCCGTATTGGGTCTGGAACTGTTTGGCGTTGTCACCCACGTACTGCACCATGGCACGCAGATCTTTCATGTCCAACAACAGCAGCGCGTTATCGTCGGCAATTTTGAACGCCAACTGCAGCACGCCACTTTGCACTTCGTTCAGATCCAGCAAACGCCCCAGCAGCAGCGGGCCCAAATCAGACACAGTGGCGCGGATTGGGTGACCCTTCTCGCCGTAAATGTCCCATGGAATAATGGTACAGGCCTGAGACTGCCAGTCAGTGACGCCAATGGCCGTCAGGCGTGTCTGCAGTTTCTCGGAAGGCACGGCTTCGGCACCAATCCCCGACAGGTCGCCTTTCACGTCGGACAAAAATACCGGAATGCCGATACGCGAGAACTGCTCGGCCATTTTTTGCAGCGTCACGGTTTTACCCGTCCCGGTTGCGCCGGTGATCAGACCATGGCGGTTCGCCAAAGCGGGCAGGATCGCCAGATCCTGTACCGGTTTCCCGTCTTTCATCGCTTTGGCGATAATCCGTGCTTCACTCATTTTCTTTTCCTTTGACGCTGACCCGGCGCGAAAAGCGCCTGTTGATGTCAATAAAGCTATAAGCGCGGCGTAACCCCGTCAAGGACAAACAAAAAGGGCGTCATCAAGACGCCCGCAAAGCCAATAATTTCAGAATCGCCCTAACCCCGCAGTCCCAGCTCTTCCTTCAGAGCTTTCAGGTAGCGGCGGCTGACCGGCACCGGTTCTCCGGCCGGCATGATCATCTCCGCCGCACCGCTGTCCTCGAAGCGAATTTCGCGTACCTGCTCCAGGTTGACCAGATACTGGCGGTGGCAGCGTACCAGCGGCGTACGGAGTTCCAGCGTCCGCAGCGTCAGTTCGGTGAAACACTCCATGCCGTCATTGCGCACCACGAACACCCCGCTCAACCGCGAACGGACAGCCACCACCTCGTCAAAACGCAGCAGGTAGATGCGACTGTGGCCGGAACAGGGAATGTATTTCAGATAGCCGGCACTCTCATCCAGTGCCGCGACATTCTGCTGCCCGCGGCGCTGCTGCAGGCGCTGCAGCGTTTTGCTCAACCGCTTCGGCTCCGCCGGTTTCAGCAGATAATCAAACGCATGTTCTTCAAAAGCCTGCACCGCATATTCGTCGTAGGCGGTCAGAAAGACGATGTGCGGCATACGATTGGGATCGAGCATGCCTACCATCTCCAGCCCGGTGAGGCGCGGCATCTGGATATCCAAAAACACCACGTCCGGCTGCAAGCGATGGATCCCGCTGATGGCCTCTATTGCATTGGCGCATTCGCCAACAATAGAGATACCTTCTTCAGCCTCCAGCAAATGCCGCAGGTTATCGCGCGCAGAAGGTTCATCGTCAACAATCAGTACATTTAACATCAGGCAGCCCTCGCCAAAGGGACATTGATCGTAATGCGAGTGAATGTTTGCGGCTCACAGGCTACCTGTACGCCATAGTCGTCGCCGTAGCGTACGCGGATACGCTTATCCACCAGGTTCATCCCCAGTCCACTGTTGTTCGGCTGCGACTGGAATAATCCGGCATTGTCGGTCACCTGCAGCAACAAGCACTCTCCTTCGCGCCGCGCACCGATATCAATCCGCCCTACCCCCAACAACTGCGAAGTACCATGCTTGATGGCATTCTCAACGATCGGCTGCAGTGAAAATGCCGGCAGCCGCACGGCCAACAGCTCTTGCGGCAACGAAACCACAACTTCCAACCGATCGGCAAAACGTGCCAGTTCGATTTGCAGGTAGGCATTCACGTGTTCCAGCTCGTCCGCCAGGCTGACCTCATCACCGGAACGCTTGAGGTTCTTGCGGAAAAAGGTCGAAAGGTTTTGCACCAACTCACAGGCCCGGTCGCCGTCACGGCGGATCACCGCCACCAGCGTATTCAGGGCGTTAAACAGGAAGTGCGGATTGACCTGTGCATGCAGTAATTTGATCTCTGACTGCGCCAGCAGCTGTTTATGTCGCTCATACTGACCGGCCATAATCTGTGCGGATAGCAGATTGGCGATACCTTCCCCCAGCGTACGGTTGATGGTACTGAACAAGCGGCTCTTCGGCTCATACAGTTTGATGGTGCCGATCACCCGCTCATTTTCACCGCGCAGCGGGATCACCAGCGTCGAGCCCAGTTTGCAACTGGAGTTAATCGAGCAGCTGTAGGAGTGCTCATTGCCGTCGGCGTAGACCACTTCATTGTTGTCGATCGCACGGTGCGAGTGCTTTGATGAAATCGGTGTGCCCGGCAGGTGGTGGTCGTCACCGATGCCGATAAACGCCAGCAGTTTATCGCGGTCGGTTATCGCTACGGCACCGATACCCAGCTCCTGATAGATCACCCGCGCCACTCTCATGCTGTTTTCCTGATCAAACCCCTGTCGCAAGATCCCTTCGGTACGTTCGGCAATCTTCAGCGCCTTGGCGGAAAACGCACCGGTGTATTTCTCGAACATCGCTCGCCTGTCCAGCAGGATTTGCATGAACATCGCGGCCCCCACCGTATTGGCGATCAACATTGGCAAAGCGATATGTTCCACCAGCCGCAGCGCCTCGTCGAACGGCCGGGCAATCGCCAGGATAATCACCATTTGCAGCACTTCGGCCACCAGCGCGACCCCGGCGACAAACAGCGGATTAAACAGCAGGTCGATACGCCGGTGACGCATGGCGATGCTATGCACCAGCCCCCCCACCAGTCCTTCCGCCACGGTTGATACCGCACAGGCAATATCGGTCATGCCGCCCAGGGTATAACGGTGCAGGCCACCGGTCAGCCCCACCAGTAGCCCTACTGAAGGCCCACCCAGCAGGCCGCCCAATACGGCACCGATCGCACGGGTGTTGGCAATGGAACCTTCGACATGCAGACCGAAATAGGTGCCCATGATGCAGAACACCGAGAAAATGACGTAGCACAATAGCTTGTGCGGCAGGCGAATGGTTACCTGTGTCAGTGGAATGAATAACGGGGTTTTGCTCAGTAAATAAGCAATGACAAGATAAACGCACATCTGCTGCAACAGCAGCAGAACCTGGCTAAATTCAAACATGGCAGCAGCTCATCCCTTAACAAAACAGATGCAGAACGCCGGGTTTCCGGTCTGGTTATAAGCTGGCGATTAAAACATGTGAAGGGGGAAAAAACAGTGATGCAGGCAAGGCTTCCGGGGAAAGCAACGCAGCCGGCCCACCTGGGGCCGGCGCAAAATCATTATGGCAGCACTTTTGCTGACAGGATGACGATAGGTTTGCTCGGAACATTCTGGTACGGACCGACGTTGCCGGTCGGTGCCTGGGAGATTTTATCTACCACGTCCATGCCTTTGACCACTTTACCGAATACCGCATAGCCGAAATCGCGCTGCCCGTGATCCAGGAAGGCGTTATCCGCCACGTTGAGGAAGAACTGGCTGGTGGCACTGTCTTTGTCGGCAGTACGCGCCATCGAAATGGTACCGCGCAGGTTGCGCAGGCCGTTATCCGCTTCGTTCTTGATCGGTGCCTGGGTGGATTTTTGCTGCATATCCGCAGTAAAACCACCGCCCTGAACCATAAAGCCCGGGATCACACGGTGGAAAATGGTGTTGTTGTAATAGCCGCTGTTCACGTAGTCGACGAAGTTCTTGGTGGAAACCGGAGCCTTCTGACTGTCGAGCGCCAATTCGATATTCCCTGCCGAGGTAGTCAGCATGACATGAGTTTCACCGGCGGCGAGCGCGGCAGGTGCCATTGCTGTCAGGGAACACAGCGCAACGAAGGTCACTAAAGTACGTTTGAACATTAACGGGTCCTTTCTCTGAGAGACAAACAACGGAAAAGCGCATTGATTCTAAAGAGCTGCGCCTGCGAGTGCCAGCCATTTACCTATATTTACTTAATTGTGGGACTTATCTCAGTCAGCCCCGGATTTTACTGCCAAAAGTATGATCGCCTTAGACCTTTTTGCCAACTGCATCACGCATCTTTTGCCCTTTTTACGCCTTGGTTGTTTTTTGCGACACAACTCCCGGTTTCATTTTCCATTCCCGTTACATTAGGTCAATGAGAGCGCTCTCATTTTGGCGCAACGATGAGAATAATGAATGTCCGCCGGCACCACCGCCGTGCAATACAGGAGAAATAACGTGAGTGAATTGATGCCTGAAACTGAAATCAGCCCCGATTTTGAAAGCACCATCATGGAGCTGTTGGTGTTCTCCGGTGGCGCCCGCAGCAGTGCGCTATTGGCGCTGCAACAAGCGCGTGCCGGCGACTTTGAAGCTTCAGCCAAACACATGGCCGAATCCAAACAGTCGGTAAAAAAGGCCCATCAGATCCAGACCCAACTGATCGGCCTGGACGAAGGCTGCGGCAAACTGACCATCAACCTGATTACCGTTCATGCTCAGGATCATCTGATGAACGCCATGGTGATCCAGGATCTGGCAGACGACATGATTGAGCTTTATCGCCGTCAGACCCAAATGGAGATTCGCGCATGAAACCGTTAAAAATCGCTGTCATCGGCGGCGGCAGCAGCTACACGCCAGAATTGGTCGATGGCTTGATCCAACGCATTGATGAGCTGCCGGTGACCGAACTGGCGTTGGTGGACGTTGAGCCTGGCCGTGAAAAGGTCGAGATTATTGCCGCCCTGACCGAACGCATGCTGGCGCGCCACGGGCTAGAACAGGTGAAGGTCAGCGTGCATTTCGAACTGGATGAGGCCATTCGTGACGCCAATTTCGTTCTGACTCAGTTCCGCGTTGGCCAGTTACCGGCACGCGCCGCCGACGAGCGCTTGGGGCTGAAGTACGATTTAATCGGCCAGGAAACCACCGGCGTAGGTGGTTTTGCCAAGGCACTACGCACCATTCCGGTGATGCTGGATATCGCACGCCGGGTGGAAAAACTGGCGCCTGACGCCTGGATCATCAACTTCACCAACCCAGCCGGCATCGTCACCGAAGCGGTCTCCCGCTACACCAAAGCGAAAATCATCGGCCTGTGCAACGTGCCGATCAGCATGCATCACATGATCGCCAATATGCTGAAAAGCCGTTATCAAGAGGTGCAGCTGCAGTTCGCCGGGCTGAACCACATGGTATGGGTGCATCAGGTGCTGCAAAACGGGCATGACGTCACCGACAAGGTGATTGACATGTTGTGTGACGGTGCGGCGCTGACCATGAACAACATCAAGGAAGAACCTTGGCAACCGGACTTCCTGCGAGCCGTCGGGGCGATCCCTTGCCCCTATCACCGCTATTTCTACCAAACCAAAGAAATGCTGGCCGAGGAAATTGCCGCTGCGGCCGAACGCGGTACCCGCGCCGAGCAGGTGATGAAGGTGGAGAAAGAGCTGTTTGAGCTGTACGCCGATCCGCATCTCGACAGCAAACCGGAACAGTTAAGTTTCCGCGGTGGATCATATTATTCGGAAGTGGCACTGGAGCTAATTCGTGCGATCCATAATAATCTCGGGACGCAATTAGTCGTTAATACCGCAAACCGTGGCGCTATTCGCGGTTTACCGGACGACGCGGTGATAGAAACCAACTGTATCGTCGATGCTCAGGGTGCCCATCCGCTGACCTTCGGCACGCTGCCGGACTCCATGCACGCGCTGACCCAACAGGTGAAAGCTTATGAGCGCCTGACCATCGAAGCTGCAGTGCACGGCGATCGCCGCAGTGGGCTGCTGGCGTTGGTCACCAACCCGTTGGTCGGCAATGCCAATGTGGCGCAGCCACTGTTGGATGAAGTGCTGGCGGTGAATGCGCCTTATCTGCCCCAGTTCAAATAACCGTCGGGCCAACCGCGGTTGCTGATACATTGCTATACCTAATATACGGGGGCCGCTGCGTCGGCCCCATTTTTGTCGTAATCAGGAGTCGGATGATGGTGACACTGGAAGATGTCGCAGCCCTGGCGGGCGTGTCCCGCGCCACCGTGTCACGCGTAGTGAATGGCGATACCAACGTTAAGGGGCAAACCCGTGAGAAGGTTGAAAAGGCGGTGGCCCAACTTGGCTACACGCCCAATCCGGCCGCCCGCGCACTGGCCTCCAGCCACAGCAATACCCTGGGGCTGGTCACTACCTCCTATCGCGGCGGCTTCTTCGGCGCACTGATGGACTTCGTGCAAACCGAAGCCGAATCCCACGGCAAGCAGTTGTTGGTGACCCAGGGGCGTAACAGTGCGGAAAACGAATGGCAGGCGATCCAACGACTGTTCAATCTGCGCTGCGATGGCGTGATCCTGCACGTCCGTTTCCTCAGCGATGACCAGTTACGCCAACTGGCGGCAGAGCAACGCCGCTTTGTGCTGCTCGATCGTCTGGTGCCTGGTCTGGAAGCGCACTGCGTCACATTCGATCACCAGTGCGCCAGCCGCATGGCAACACAACAATTGATTGATGCCGGCCACCGGTACATTGCCTGCATCAGCGGCCCGCGCGACCGCCCTTCCAGTCTCTTGCGGCTGCAGGGTTTTGAACAGGCTATGCAGACGGCGCATATCAAGCCGGTCGCCTGCGTCGAGGGGCTTTACGATCTGGAGAGCGGTTATCGCTGCGCCGATCAACTGCTGAAAATGAAAACCCTGCCCACCGCCATCTACTGCTGCAATGAAGAGATGGCCATCGGCGCACTGCTGGCCGTCAACGAACACCGCCTGCGGGTGCCGCAAGATATCTCGCTAATCTGTTACGACAGCGGTGAACGCGCCCCCTTTGTCCGCCCGGCGCTGACCAGCGTGCATTTCCCGATCAGTGAAATGGCGCAATATGCCGCCCGCCTGCTGATTGACCCAGCCACGTCACCGGTTAGCTTTGCGCCGCTCGTTATCAGCCGCGACTCGATCGTGACGGCGAGAAAATAGATCACAAAAATATTTCAGCGCCTCTCATTGATTGCATCAAAAAGTAGATAGGCATCACAAAAACTCCCGTTGTCTGTGCTAGGATCCGCTCCCTGGTGGCCTGATCGGGACTTTTCCTGCTTTTGCCAGGAAAAGCCAGCGGCCTTAATCCAGCGTTATACCCTATGAATTTCAAATTGCAGCTAGGCACCCAGCTCACTCATCCCCAGGAGCTTACTTAGGTAAGTGAGTGGGGTAAGTTAGTGCAGGTAACAACGCTGCGGTTTGAAAGGCGACGGGAATAATCCTAACAGACATAATCAGGCCTATATAATGAATGACAGCAACCGTCTACGGCTTACCTGGATCAGCTATTTTTCTTATGCGCTGACCGGTGCTTTAGTTATCGTCACAGGGATGGTGATGGGGAACATTGCAGAGTACTTTAATCTGCCGGTTTCCAGCATGAGTAATACCTTTACCTTCCTTAACGCCGGTATTTTGATTTCGATCTTCCTCAATGCCTGGCTGATGGAAATTATCCCGCTGAAACGTCAACTGATATTTGGCTTTGTGCTGATGGTACTGGCTATTGCCGGACTGATGCTCGGCAAAAGCCTGACCATGTTCTCGTTGTGCATGTTTATCCTTGGCGTGGTCAGCGGTATCACCATGTCGATAGGCACCTTCCTGATCACCCATATGTATGCCGGCCGCCAACGCGGTTCGCGCCTGCTGTTCACTGACTCCTTCTTCAGCATGGCCGGGATGATTTTCCCGATTGTCGCCGCGATGCTGCTGGCACGTCAGATCGGCTGGTACTGGGTGTACGCCTGCATCGGCCTGCTGTATGTAGGTATTTTTGTGCTGGCCCTGTTCTCCGAGTTCCCGGTTTTGGGCAACAAAGGTGCCGACGCTGGCCAGCCGGTGGTGAAAGAAAAATGGGGTATCGGCGTGCTGTTCCTGTCGATCGCCGCACTGTGCTACATCCTCGGCCAACTTGGTTTCATTCAGTGGGTGCCGGAATACGCCACCAAGTCGTTCGGGATGGATATCAGCCAGGCCGGCAAGCTGGTGAGCGATTTCTGGACCTCGTACATGATCGGCATGTGGGTGTTCAGCTTTATCCTGCGCTTCTTCGATTTGCAGCGCATCGTCACGGTTCTGGCCGCTTTGGCGACCGGTGCGATGTACCTGTTTGTCAGCACCGACAATCCGGAACATCTGGGCTACTACATTATGGCTCTGGGCTTCGTTTCCAGCGCAATCTACACCACGCTGATCACGCTGGGCTCGCTGCAGACCAAGGTTTCCTCACCGAAACTGGTTAACTTCATCCTGACCTGCGGCACCATCGGTACCATGCTGACCTTCGTGGTGACCGGCCCGATCGTAGCCAAAGGCGGCGCGCACGCGGCGCTGACTACCGCTAACGGCCTGTATCTGGCGGTATTCGTGATGTGCCTGCTGCTCGGTTTCGTCACCAAGCACCGCAGCCACGGTCACGTGACCCACTGATCTGTCATCAATGACGTGATATTGAAAAGGCGCCCCGGCGCCTTTTTTATTAGGGTAGTTCTGCCTCAACGCCGGAAATCCACCTTCTCATCCTGCGCCAGATACAGCGTGGTTTCTGCTGGCTGGGTTTCGGCAATCACCGTGCCCTGACGTATCGAGTAACGCACCGGCGTCTGTCGGCGCAGCGCATCAAAGCCGCTATCGGCCGGCAATATCACCAGGTTGGCACTGTTGCCCGCGGTCAGGCCGTAGTCGGTCAGATGTAGAGTGCGCGCACTATAGCTGGTGATCAGTTTCAGCCCGTCGTCGATCTGGCCGTATCCCATCAGTTGGCACACGTGCAGCCCCATATGCAGCACCTGCAGCATGTTGGCAGTGCCCAGCGGATACCAGGGATCGAACACATCATCATGGCCGAAGCAGACGTTGATATCCGCCTCCAGCATCTCCTTCACCCGGGTGATACCGCGCCGTTTCGGGTAGCTGTCGAAGCGACCTTGCAGGTGAATATTGACCAAGGGGTTGGCGACAAAGTTGATGCCGGACATTTTCAACAGGCGGAACAACCGTGAAGTGTAAGCCCCATTGTAGGAATGCATCGCCGTGGTGTGGCTGGCGGTGACTTTGGCGCCCATATCCAGCTTAAGCGCCAACGCCGCCACGGTTTCGACAAAGCGCGACTGTTCGTCGTCTATCTCATCACAGTGAACATCCACCAGCCGATCGTATTTCTGCGCCAGGGCGAACGCCTTGTGCAACGAATCCACGCCGTACTCACGCGTAAACTCAAAGTGCGGGATGGCTCCCACCACATCGGCCCCCAGCCGCAGCGCCTCTTCCAACAGCGCCTCGCCGTTGGGATAAGACATAATGCCTTCCTGCGGAAAAGCGACGATTTGCAGCGTGACCCAGGGGGCGACTTCCTGTTTCACCTCCAGCATCGCACGTAGCGCGGTCAGGGTTGGGTCGGAAACGTCAACATGGGTACGCACATACTGCACGCCGTTGGCGATCTGCCATTTCAGCGTCTGCCAGGCGCGTTGTTTGACGTCCTCGTGGGTCAGAAGCGCCTTGCGCTCTGCCCAGCGCTCAATGCCTTCAAACAGGGTGCCTGACTGGTTCCAGGCCGGTTGCCCGGCGGTCTGGGTAGTATCCAGATGGATATGCGGTTCGACAAACGCCGGCAGCGCCAGCCCGCCCTGCGCATCCAGCACATCATTGCGCCATTCCAGCCCTTCCGGCTGCGGCACGATATGGGCGATGCGCCCCTGCTCAATGGCCAATTGCCACAGCCCTTCATGCCCGCTCAGACGCAGGTTATCGATAAACTTCAATGGACTTTTGGCCACCCTTCACCTCTGCTGTTCCAGTCTGTTTCATTCATCATACTGGCAGCGGATCAGACTGACAAAGACGCCAAGAATTTATTACCCCCACCCATTACTCCCGAATGGGTAGAATTCGCATTAACTGGCTCGTTTCAGCTAAAGATTAATAAAAACCGCAACTTAACAAATAACGATAAAAATCATTCATATACCACATTAGAGGTATATGGAGGGGCGATTGATTTGCATCAATAAATCGCCCACCGGGAGGAATAAGGTAACGCTAGGAAACCAGAATTTTGAGGCAATAATGAGCAGAGTCAAACTCGCTGTCATCGGCAATGGCATGGTCGGCCACCGGTTTATCGAAGATCTGTTGGAAAAAGCAGACAAAGACCAATTCGACATCACCGTATTTTGCGAAGAACCGCGCATCGCCTACGATCGCGTACACCTCTCTTCTTATTTCTCCCACCACACCGCCGAAGAACTTTCACTGGTACGTGAAGGCTTTTACGAGAAGCAGGGCGTGAAGGTTTTGGTCGGCGAACGCGCCATCACCATTAACCGCAGCGAGAAAGTCATTCACTCCAATACCGGCCGCACCGTCTACTACGACAAGCTGATCATGGCTACCGGCTCTTATCCGTGGATCCCACCGATTAAAGGTGCCGAAAGTCAGGACTGTTTCGTCTACCGTACCATTGAAGATCTGAACGCTATCGAAGCCTGCGCCCGCCGCAGCAAACGCGGTGCGGTGGTCGGCGGTGGCCTTCTGGGGCTGGAAGCCGCCGGTGCGCTGAAAAGCCTCGGTGTTGAAACTCACGTCATCGAGTTTGCGCCGGTACTGATGGCCGAACAGCTCGATCCGATGGGCGGCGATCAACTGCGCCGCAAGATTGAACGCATGGGCGTCAAAGTCCATACCGGTAAAAATACCCAGGAAATCGTCAACGGCGGTGAACAGGCGCGCAAAACCATGCAGTTTGCCGACGGCACCGCGCTGGAAGTGGACTTTATCGTCTTCTCCACCGGCATCCGCGCTCAGGACAAGCTGGCTCACCAGTGTGGCCTGGCTACCGCCCGCCGTGGCGGCATCGTGATTAACGACAGTTGTCAAACCTCCGATCCGGACGTTTACGCCATCGGCGAATGTGCCTCCTGGCATGAACGCACCTTCGGCCTGGTGGCGCCGGGCTATAAAATGGCGCAGGTCACGGCCGATCATCTGCTGGGCCGCGAAAATGCCTTCCAGGGCGCCGACATGAGCGCCAAACTGAAGCTACTGGGCGTAGACGTTGGCGGCATTGGCGATGCCCACGGTCGCACTGAAGGCGCACGCAGCTACGTTTATCTGGATGAAAGCAAAGAAGTCTATAAGCGCATCATCGTCAGCGCCGACAACAAAACCCTGCTCGGCGCGGTGCTGGTCGGCGACACCAGCGACTACGGCAACCTGTTGCAACTGGCGCTGAACTCCATTGAACTGCCGGAAAATCCGGACGGCCTGATCCTGCCGGCGCATGCGGGCAGCAAACCGGCCATCGGCGTAGATTCATTGCCGGAAACCGCGCAAATCTGTTCCTGCTTCGACGTCACCAAAGGCGACATCATCAAGGCGGTCGGGATGGGTTGCCACACCGTCGCGGCGATAAAATCAGAAACCAAGGCCGGTACCGGCTGCGGTGGCTGTATTCCTCTGATCACTCAGGTGTTGAACGCCGAACTGAGCAAACAGGGCATCGAGGTTAACCATCACCTATGCGAACACTTCACCTATTCACGCCAGGAGTTGTACCACCTGATCCGCGTTGAAGGCATCAAGTCCTTCGACGCACTGCTGGCCAAATACGGCAAAGGTTACGGCTGCGAAGTCTGTAAACCGACCGTCGGCTCGCTGCTGGCTTCCTGCTGGAATGAGTTCGTGCTCAAACCGCAACACACGCCGCTGCAGGACACCAACGACAACTTCCTCGGCAATATCCAGAAAGACGGCACCTACTCGGTGATCCCACGCTCCGCCGGCGGTGAAATTACGCCGGACGGACTGATGGCGGTCGGCCAGATTGCCAAGGAATACAACCTGTATACCAAGATGACCGGTTCTCAGCGCATCGGCATGTTCGGCGCGCAGAAAGACGACCTGCCGGCCATCTGGAGCAAGCTGATTGCCGCCAGTTTTGAAACCGGCCACGCCTACGCCAAGGCGTTGCGCATGTCGAAAACCTGCGTCGGCAGCACCTGGTGTCGCTTTGGCGTGGGTGACAGCGTCGGGTTTGGCGTCAAACTGGAACACCGCTACAAAGGCATCCGTACGCCACACAAAATGAAGTTCGGCGTTTCCGGCTGTACCCGCGAATGCGCTGAAGCGCAGGGCAAGGACGTCGGCATTATCGCCACCGAGAACGGCTGGAACCTGTACGTGTGCGGTAACGGCGGCATGAAGCCCCGTCACGCCGACCTGCTGGCGGCGGATCTCGACAGCGCTACGCTGGAACGCTATCTGGACCGTTTCATGATGTTCTACATCCGTACCGCCGATAAGCTGCAACGCACCTCGGTGTGGCTGGAAAGCCTGGAAGGCGGCATCGATTATCTGCGCAAAGTGATCATTGACGACAAACTGGGCATCAACGATCAGTTGGAAGCCGAAATCGCCCGCTTGCGTGAGGCGGTGATCTGCGAGTGGAAAGAAGCCGTCGAAGATCCTCAGGCCCAGGTGCGTTTCGCCCACTTTATCAACAGCAGCCTGCGCGATCCGAACGTACAAGTCGTGGCCGAGCGCGAACAGCATCGGCCGGCGCGTCCGGATGAACGTATTCCCGTCACTCTGCTGGAAGCTGAGGAGAACAACCTATGAGCCAGTGGATCACCCTTTGCCCCGTTACTGATATCTTGCCAGGCACCGGCGTGTGCGCTCTGATCGGCGCACAGCAGGTGGCGATATTCCGCCCCCATGCCGACGAGCGGGTGTTTGCTATCAGCAATATCGATCCCTTCGCCCAGGCCAGCGTGCTGTCACGTGGCCTGATCGCCGAACATCAGGGGGAACTGTGGGTCGCCAGCCCGCTGAAAAAACAGCATTTCCGCCTGCACGACGGTTACTGCCTGGAAGATGGCAGCCGCAGCGTCGCGCATTTCACCAGCCGGGTTGTGGACGGCATGGTGCAGGTCGCGGCCTGATATTTTCTATTTAACCTCAGGGGAAGTAGCATGTTCACCGATACCATCAACAAATGCGCCGCCAACGCGGCACGCATCGTCAGGCTGTCGAAAGACAGCCCGCTGGGCTTCTGGATCAGCTCGGCGATGGCCGGGGCCTACGTCGGCCTCGGCATCATTTTGATCTTCACCCTTGGCAATCTGGTCGATCCTTCCCTTCGGCCATTAGTGATGGGTGCCACCTTCGGCATCGCGCTGACGCTGGTGATCATCGCCGGTTCCGAACTGTTTACCGGCCACACCATGTTCCTGACGCTGGGCGTCAAAGCCGGTACCATTCGCCACAGCCAGATGTGGGCGGTACTGCCGCAAACCTGGTTGGGTAACCTGCTGGGATCGGTGCTGGTCGCACTGATGTACTATTACGGCGGCGGCAGCCTGCTGCCGGTAGACACCAGTCTGATACATACTGCGGCACTGGCGAAAACCACTGCTCCGGCCGAAGTGCTGTTCTTCAAGGGCGTGCTGTGTAACTGGCTGGTTTGCCTGGCAATTTGGATGGCCATTCGCGTCGAGGGCGCCGCCAAATTCATCGCCATCTGGTGGTGCCTGCTGGCCTTTATCGCTTCCGGCTATGAACACTCCGTCGCCAACATGACGCTGTTCGCCCTGTCCTGGTTCGGTAATCACAGTGAGGCCTATACCCTGAGTGGGATCGGCCATAATCTGCTGTGGGTGACGCTGGGCAATATCCTGTCCGGTTCGGTCCTGATGGGCCTGGGTTATTGGTACGCCACGCCGCGCGCCGAACGGCCACAGGCAGAGAAAGCCGCAGCGCGCCAGACTGCATAATATTCCGGGGCGCCTTGCGCCCCACTGCTGATTGTCCCGAGGAGTGCCGATGGATTACCTGCCGATTTTCTGCCAACTGCAACACAAAGCCTGCCTGCTGGTCGGTGGCGGTGAGATTGCCGAGCGCAAGGCTCGCCTGCTGCTGGACGCCGGTGCGGCACTGACCGTCAACGCTTGTGCCTTCACCCCGCAGTTCCACGAATGGGCGGATCTTGGCCGGGTCACTCTGGCGGAAGGTGAATTCAGTACAGAGTTACTGGCAGAAAAGTGGTTGGTGATCGCCGCCACCGACCGGGTCGAGGTCAATGCGCTGGTGTACCAGTGTGCCAACCAGCAGCGGGTATTTTGCAACGTGGTCGACGATCCGAAACGCGCCAGTTTTATCATGCCGTCGATTATCGATCGCTCGCCGATCATGGTCGCGGTGTCCTCCGGCGGCAAAGCCCCGGTGCTGGCACGACTGCTGCGTGAAAAGCTGGAGGCCGTGCTGCCCCAACATCTTGGCAAGTTGGCACAGCTGGGGGGTTCGTTGCGTCAGCGGGTGAAAAAGCACTTCAGCGACATCGGCTCACGCCGCCGTTTTTGGGAAAAGCTGTTTGCCCACGATCGGCTGGCACAATCGCTGGCCAATAATGACGTAGCGCTGGCGGAGCGGCAAATTGAGCAACTGTTTAGCCATCAACCGCAAGAATGTGGCGAAGTGGTGCTGGTGGGTGCCGGTCCGGGCGATGCCGGTTTGCTGACTCTGAAAGGCCTGCAGCAAATCCAGCAGGCTGACGTGGTGGTTTATGACCGGCTGGTGTCTGATGAAGTCATGACACTGGTACGCCGTGATGCCGAACGCATCTTCGTCGGCAAGCGCGCCGGCCATCATTGCGTACCGCAGGAGCAGATCAACCGCATCCTGCTGGAGCAAGCGCAACGGGGCAAACGCGTAGTCCGGCTGAAAGGCGGTGACCCGTTTATTTTCGGCCGTGGTGGCGAAGAGCTGGAAACCCTGACCGATGCCAACATCCCGTTCTCGGTAGTACCGGGTATTACCGCCGCCTCCGGCTGTTCGGCCTACAGCGGCATTCCCCTCACCCATCGCGACCATGCGCAGAGCGTGCGACTGGTGACCGGCCACGCCAAGAGCGACGGCGGGTTGGACTGGGCGACGCTGGCCGCCGGGCAACAAACGCTAGTGTTTTACATGGGCCTGACGCAGGCGGCAGAGATCCAACGCCAACTGATCGCGCACGGCATGGCTGCCGCTACGCCGGCGGCGCTGGTAGAAAATGGGACTTCCTGCCGCCAGCGGGTCATCGAAGGTGAATTGAGCCAACTGGGGACGCTGGCCTTACAGGCTGCCAGCCCAAGTTTAATCATCGTCGGTAGCGTAGTCAGCCTGCGCAGTAAGCTGAACTGGTTCTCCAGCCAGCAGCCTCCGCAACCACTGGCTCAAATGGCCTGAGACCAACGTAAAAAAAGCGGCCAGTGGCCGCTTTAGGTTGCTGACAAAGCAGGAAAAAGCGTGGTTTTTCCTGCTTTGTGGTGAGCAGCCGAAAATCAATAAATTGATTTTCCTGATTTTTGTTTATCGGCCTCTACTCGCTCTGGGCAGGAATGAGGTTTGTCATCAGTCTGAAGCGGCCAGTGGCCGCTTTTCTTTTTGCTCAGAGACTCACTGCGGTGAAACAAAGCCCACTGCCTGGTAAACCTTCGCCAGCGTTTCCTGAGCGCGTGCACGGGCCTTGGCAGCGCCATCACGCATTACTTGCTGCAGCAGGGCCTCGTCATTGCGGAAACGATGATAGCGCTCCTGTAGCTCACTCAGCATGCCGGATACCGCTTCAGCGACGGCGCCTTTCAGGTGGCCGTACATCTGCCCCTCAAACTCGGCTTCCAACTGTGGGATGCTCTTGCCGGTCACGCCTGAGAGAATATCCAACAGGTTGGACACCCCCGCCTTGTTTGCCACGTCGTAACGCACCACTGGTGGCTCTTCCGAGTCAGTCATCGCGCGTTTGATCTTTTTAGCCACCGCTTTCGGATCTTCCAGCAGGCCGATCACGTTATTACGGTTATCGTCCGACTTGGACATCTTCTTGGTCGGCTCTTGCAGCGACATCACACGGGCGCCGGATTTGGGAATAAACGGCTCGGGCACTTTGAACACGTCACCGTACAGCGCGTTGAAACGCTGACCGATGTCACGGCTCAACTCCAGATGTTGTTTCTGGTCTTCGCCGACCGGCACCTGGTTGGTTTGATACAGCAAGATATCCGCCGCCATCAATACCGGGTAGCTGAACAGGCCGGCGTTGATGTTCTCCGCATAACGGGTGGATTTGTCTTTGAACTGAGTCATGCGGCTCAGTTCACCGAAATAGGTGTAGCAGTTCAGTACCCAGCTCAGCTGGGTGTGTTCCGGTACGTGCGACTGCACGAAGATGGTGCTTTTTTGCGGGTCGATACCACAGGCCAGGTACAGCGCCAGCGTATCCAGCGTGGCTTTGCGCAATTTCTCTGCGTCCTGACGTACAGTGATCGCATGCAGGTCAACGATGCAGAAGATACAGTCGTAATCATCCTGCATCTGCAGCCACTGACGCAATGCACCCATGTAGTTGCCAATGGTCAGTTCACCGGACGGCTGCGCGCCGCTAAATACGATGGGCTTACTCATGTTTAAATTTCCTGATTCTCTAAAGATGACAGCCCAAGAGCGGGCAACAAATCGGCAAAGCGTTCCAACACGCGGTCGGGATGGCTCAGGGCAATCGCCTCGCCGTAGTTATAACCGTAGGTCAGCGCGGCGCTTGGACAACCTGCCCCCTGCGCTGCCTGAATATCGTTGCGGGAGTCGCCGACAAACAGCAACTCGTTGGCTCGCAGGCCAAGCTTGCCGAGGACCAGATACAGTGGCGCCGGGTGCGGTTTCTTTTCCACCACGTCGTCACCGCCGATAATCAGCGAGAAGTAATCAATAATCCCCAATGCGGTCAGCAACGGCGCGACAAACGGCGTTGGCTTGTTGGTCACCAGCGCCATCGGGTAATTTTGCGCAGCCAGTTGAGCCAGGGTTCCTTTCACCTGTGGGAACAGGCGGCTACCGCTGTCGACGGTTTGCACATAGAAATGATCGAAGCGCTCACGAAGCTGCTGGCAGTGTTCCGGCGTGGCTTCCACTTCGGCCCAGCGCAGCGCACGCTGCACCAGCACGTCGGCACCGTTGCCAATCCAGGTGCCTACCCGGTCCTCACCGGCCTGTGGCAGGCGCATCTCCGCCAATGCCAAATCGATAGCGGCTGACAACCCCGGCGCGCTGTCGACCAGCGTACCATCGAGATCAAAGGCCAGAGCGCGGATCGCCCCGAAATCAGCCATGCGTCACCTTCGCCAACTCGCTGCGCATTTCGTCGATCACCCGACGATAATCCGGCTTGCTGAAGATGGCGGAACCCGCGACAAACATGTCTGCGCCCGCGGCAGCAATCTCGGCGATATTGTCGACCTTCACGCCACCATCTACTTCCAGTCGGATATCACGACCGCTTTCGTCGATCATTTTGCGTACCTGACGCAGCTTATCCAAAGTGCCATGGATAAACGACTGACCGCCAAAACCAGGGTTGACCGACATCAGCAGGATCACGTCGATTTTATCCATCACGTAATCGAGGTAGCTCAACGGCGTTGCCGGATTGAACACCAGGCCGGCTTTACAGCCGTGTTCTTTAATCAGCTGAATGGTGCGATCGACGTGTTCGGAGGCTTCCGGATGGAAAGAGATGTAACTAGCGCCCGCTGCAGCGAAATCCGGCACAATGCGGTCGACCGGCTTCACCATCAGGTGAACGTCAATCGGTGCGGTGATGCCGTAATTACGCAGCGCCTGACAAACCATCGGCCCGATGGTCAGATTGGGAACGTAGTGGTTATCCATTACGTCAAAATGCACTACGTCGCCGCCTGCAGCCAACACGTTGGCAGTGTCTTCACCCAAGCGGGCAAAGTCTGCTGACAAAATGGACGGGGCAATCAAAAATTTTTTCATCCGCTATCTCCAAACGTAGGGTTCGAATTGTTATACACCGGGGCGTAACCCGGTGCAGGCTATAACCCACCATTGGTCGTGGCACCGTCGCAGACCCAAAGGGCAGGGGCCATTTGGACGCGCACCTGTGTTACGAGCCGCTTATTTGGCCCACCAAACCTCACGACTCGCGCCTTGCTGCGCGTCCAAATGACCGCCAGCGGTGCTCACACACAATGGTGGGTCACAGCCTATCGATACAGCGCTAAAAGCTCATTCACTTTGCTACGGCCAAGAATATTGCGGCTGATAGTACGGCGCGCTTTCACAACAAACAGCGAGGCGTGCTGGTACCAGTCACGCGTCAGCTCGGTATCATGGTTGGAAATCAATACCGGCACCTGGCTTTCTACCGAAAGCTGGTGCGCCATCAGCGCCAGGCTTTGCTGGTCGGCCATGCTAAAGCTGTTGGTGTGGTAGGCGGTAAAATTCGCCGTCGCCGATAATGGCGCATACGGCGGATCGCAATACACCACGGTACCACGCCCGGCTTTTGCCATGGTATCGCGGTAATGCTCACAGACAAAAGTAGCGTTGCGGGATTTTTCAGCGAACCAGTATAGCTCGTCCTCCGGGAAGTACGGTTTTTTGTAACGTCCAAACGGCACGTTGAACTCCCCACGCAGGTTATAGCGGCACAGGCCGTTATAGCAGTGGCGGTTCAGGTAAAGAAACAGCAACGCGCGACGATAGGGATCGGCACTAGTATTGAACTCTTCGCGCAGCAGGTAAAACTGTTCTGACTTATTGAATTCATCGGTGAAAAGGAAGCGGGCATCACGTACGAAGTCATCCGTACGCAGTTTAACGATGTTATACAGATTAATAAGATCGCTGTTGATGTCGGCGAGAATATAGGCGTCGTATTCCGTGTTCAGGAAGACTGAACCCGCACCCACGAAGGGCTCGATTAAGCAGTCGCCTGCTGGTAGGTGACGACGGATCTCGTCCACCAGCGGGTATTTTCCACCAGCCCATTTTAAAAAAGCGCGGTTTTTCTTCATGCCGTCAATTAGCTACTTATTATACAATTCAGAGCGGCGGATTGTACTCTGTTTAAGACAGCACATCAGCGCACAAATTTAAGTGATTGATACCCAACATCCTTCAAGCCGCAGCACCTTTGGCCACGCACAGTTATCCGGCCTGTCCGCAGGCAACTCCAGCCATCGGTCATGGGCGACTCTGTCTGCCCTGAGTAACAGGGGCGCAGCTTGTGCGCCCCTCAATGCCTGAATGCAGCTTGAATTCTATCGGGTTACTTTTTCAGATCCTGCTGAACCTGGCCAACAGGACGGACCCAGGGTTTTTTCGCCTGAACATCCGCCGGCAGCGTCGCGATGGCACGCTTGGCTTCCGCAGAAGAGGCATAGTTGCCACTCACCAGCACGTACCAGGGTTTGCCGTCACGTTTAGTCGAGTACACCAGATAATGCTGTAATTTCTGCTGCTTGGCGTAGGCGTTCAGCGTATCGGAACGCGAAGCGCTGCTCAGTTGCAGAGTGTAATGGCTTGCCGGGGCAGACTGCAGCGAACCGCCGCTGCCGCTAACCGCTCCCACTTTGGCACTTGCTGCTCCCGCTTTAGTGGAAGAGGCTGGCGCCGGCGTATACACCGTGGTTGGCGATTTATGCTGTGTAGCCGTCGGTTTACTGACGGTTTTCGCCGGTGTTTTATGTTGCTGTGGCGCAGTGCCCTGAACCGGACGGACGGTTTCTTTCGCCGCAGCGCCGTTCATCAGGGTTGCCGGGGCCGTTGGCAACGTCGAAGCTGGGCCTGTCATGCCTTGCGTAGCGGCATCAACCTGACCTTGCTGCGCTGACAGTGCATCCGACATATTGCCCGGCAGATCGACACGCTGCTGCGCGCCGCCCTGCGTTGGCTGCGGTTGCGCTTCCGTTGGGGTGCTGGAGATCGGAGGGACGCTGACGGTTTGCGGCTGCGAGCTGCTGCTCACGCCGTTATTGT
Source organism: Serratia sp. NA_13 (assembly GCF_052691735.1). NCBI lineage: Bacteria > Pseudomonadati > Pseudomonadota > Gammaproteobacteria > Enterobacterales > Yersiniaceae > Serratia > Serratia sp. NA_13. The sequence continues at coordinate 50,311 of NZ_JBQZFV010000018.1, read as the reverse complement.
CATTGGTATCCGTGGTTCCGCCCGGAACACCGGTATTACCGGCAGTCAGTGACGAAGAACCTGACAGATTAATGTCCTTGGCGGCACCATTCTGTGCGCTTTCCTGTGCCGCCTCATGCTTGGTTGGCGCCTTCAACGCCGAACCAATGCCGACAATCAGCAACAACAGCACCAAAATACCGATACCAATCATTAAATGCTGACGTGAAACGGCAAAACGCGGTCCCGGAGCCGGTTTACGCGAACGTGTAGGACGACGATCGCTGCTATCAGGTCTGAGATCGTCTTCCGGTTTAAACTCATCCATCTGAAACCCTCCAACTAGAGGCAAAAGCCCACCACTGTCTACCTACCGTGGCACGGGCAGATTAACCCGATGATGGCAAAGCGACGCCAGTCAGGCTTTGCACATTAATTAATATAGATGTAAACGGCGGCTAAGCCACTGTTACTTCGTCCGATTTACTTAGACATTCCGTCAGGAAGGCAAGCTGCGATCGAAGCCAGCACCATATCATGCCCCACTCCGCCACGGACTTCCGCCTGGCCAATGGCCGTCGGCAGTACCAGACGCAATTCACCGGCCAGGACTTTCTTATCGCGCATCATATGCGGCAGATAAGTTCCCGGAGCCATTTCCTGCGGGCCACACACCGGTAAACCGGCGCGCAACAACAGTGCTTTAATACGTTCAATATCTTCGCGGGAGAACTGGTCGAGGCGGTGCGCGGTTTCTGCCGCCATCACCATACCAGCGGCAATGGCTTCACCATGCAACCATATACCATAGCCCATTTCGGCTTCGATCGCATGGCCGTAAGTATGGCCCAGATTCAGCAGCGCGCGCAGTCCGCTTTCGCGTTCATCAGCGGCAACCACTTCAGCTTTCAGCTCGCAGCAGCGGCGGATACAGTAGGCCAGAGCCTGCATATCCAGCGCCACCAGGGCATCGATATTGTTTTCCAGCCAGACGAAGAAATCGTAGTCGAGAATAATCCCGTACTTGATCACTTCAGCCAAACCAGAGGAGAGCTCACGCGCCGGTAAGGTTTTCAGGCAATCGAGATCAACCACCACAGAAACGGGTTGATAGAAGGCGCCGATCATGTTCTTGCCGAGCGGATGATTGACGGCGGTTTTACCACCAACGGAAGAGTCCACCTGCGACAGCAGCGTGGTAGGGACCTGAATAAAGCGGACACCGCGCTGATAACAAGCGGCGGCAAAGCCGGTAAGATCGCCAATCACGCCGCCCCCAAGGGCAATCAGCGTGGTATCACGACCGTGCGGCTTTTCCAACAGTGCCGAGAACACCTGCTCGAGTACGGCCAGAGATTTATACTGTTCGCCATCAGGTAAAATCACCTGATCCACCTTGACGCCTGCCTGCTCCAACACCTTCCGAACGTGACCCAGATAGAGTGGCGCCAGGGTTTGGTTGGTGACCAGCATGACCTGTTCACCCGCCTTCAGCGGCATAAAAGAAGCCGGATCGTTAAACAATCCGGCGGCTATGGTTATCGGGTAGCTGCGCTCCCCAAGCGTTACGGTAATTCTCTCCATCTCGCGCTCAGTTCTCAATGTGGTTTCTCCCCGCAACGCGGGGAACACAATCAGTCTTCCGCATTTGCCGTGGCGAACACGGAAACCGCTATCAGTTGCTTTCCAGCATGTTGATTATCTGGTTGGCAACCACTTTGGCGCTTTGATCGTCGGTGCGGATGGTGACATCTGCGATTTCTTCGTATAACGGATTGCGCTCTTTCGCCAGCGCTTCAAGCACTTCACGCGGAGGAGAATCAACCTGCAGCAGCGGACGCTTTTTGTCGCGCTGGGTACGGGCCAATTGCTTCTCGATAGTGGTTTCCAGGTACACCACTACGCCACGCGCCGACAGACGGTTACGCGTTTCACGCGATTTAACCGAGCCACCGCCGGTAGCCAGCACGATGCCTTGCTTTTCCGTCAGTTCATTAATGACTTTTTCTTCACGATCGCGGAAACCTTCTTCACCTTCCACGTCGAATACCCAGCCCACGTCAGCTCCGGTACGTCGCTCAATTTCTTGATCGGAGTCGAAAAACTCCATATTGAGTTGCTGAGCTAACTGACGGCCAATAGTGCTTTTGCCGGCACCCATAGGCCCAACCAGAAAGATATTGCGTTTCTCTGCCATGTTTTTCGGTATTACTAAGACAATTCGTTAATGTTAACCCGCCCCGCCAATCAAATCAGCGGCGGGACCTAAACTGAAACCTCATAAACGATAGTGCGAGATCAGACGGAAAATTATCTCAACACTCTTGGTAGTTTGGCAACCGAATAAATCGCAATCCACGCCGCAGGAGGGAAACCATACGTTTTTAACGGCGTCTTGGCGCTAACAAAAAAACCTCGGTGCTCAATTCGGTAACCCTTGTAAGCTAAATCGGCCGCAGCGTCAAACGCAGATGCCCCGAAGGTGATAAAAAAGTGCATCTGCTCATCAACTTTAGGCGATTTCCCACGAACCGCACACTCGGTTGCTCAGGCCTTAATCAATGTCGGAGTAATGAATATCACCAGTTCGCGCCGTTTATGCTGTTTGCTGCTCTGTTTGAACAGAGAACCCAGCAAAGGTACGTCGCTAATCCCGGGTACCTTGTCTGCCCCTTCGGCGCTATGGCGCTGAAATACGCCCCCCAAAACAACGGTTTCGCCATCTCTTACCGTCACCTGAGTTTTGATTTCCTGTTTATCTATCGCCAACGTCTCGCCGGCCGCACGGCTGATTGAGCGCCCGGGCATGTTCTGGCTGATTTGCAACGTCAGGGTGATGCGGCCATTGGGCAATATTTTCGGTGTCACCTCCATACCCAGCACCGCGTCCTTGAACTCCATTGACGTCGCCCCGCTGGAGCCGCTGTTCACCTCATAGGGTATTTCAGTCCCCTGCTTTATGCTGGCGGTTTGCAGGTTCGCGGTCAGTAAGCGCGGGCTGGCGATGATTTCCACCCGGTTCTCCTGCTCCAAAGCCATCAACTCCAGATCCAATAATCGCCCGCCAATTCGTGCCAGATGGAAACCCGCGCTGACAGCACTGCGCTCCAGCGGTAACCCGACGTTAAAGCCGTCCATCTGCCATGACCTGGCAGGCCGATCGTCCGGAGCCAACCCCCAGCGCACACCAAGCTCACGTAAGCTCTCACTGTTGATAGTGACGATATGCGCCGCTAATTGCACCTGTGCCAAGGGCACATCCATTTCGGCGATCCTTTGCGTTAATAACGCCACGATCGACGCTGTATCGCGGATCAATACCGCATTGGTGCGTTTATCTGCCACCACGCTGCCACGCTCACTCAGCAATATTCCGCCCTGCGCGTTCAGGTTTTCAGCAACCTCTTCCGCATCGGCATGGCTCAACGGCAGGGTCACGCTTTTTAGCGACTGTTTTTGTACCAGCGCCTGCTGTTGGCGCTGCTTTTCTTGCTCATTGGGTTCAGGGGAAACCATCATGACATTCCCCTCCAGCGTCATTGATAGTTTCCCCATACGCAAAATCACCGCCAGTGCCTGGTGCCAGGGCACATTATCCAACCTTAGCGTCAGGTTACCCCCCACACCTGCAGCGGTGACCATATTCAGTTGCTGATAATCCGCCAACGCCTGCAACACCAGCGTAATGGGAGCCTCCTGAAACTCCAGCGAAACGGGCTCTTGCTCCTGTGCTGCACCGGCGATAGCCACCCCCCAGAGCAACACCGTCAACCAACGGCATCCTTTCATTTTTCTTCCTTATGGTTTCCCAGGGCCAACATCACTGCATTCTCAGCGGCCGGGCAGAGCGGATCGTCCTGGTTCGCTTTCAGCGTGACTTGCCCCTTAACGACCTGCTCCACCCGCCAACGCCCGTCTAACAGGGTTTGTTGGGGTTTTAATCGCAGCCACAGCCCGGCGGCCGTCACCACCCAGGCATGGTGTAGCGCCGCCTGCCCAATGGTGCCCTTCAACTGCCAGTTCACCGGCGACTCCGCCGCGCTCGGGCAATCGGGCAAGGGTAATGGCTTAAAAGGATCGCGTGGCTGAGGCTGGGCCATCAGCGCCAGAGGCAGCCACAGTAACCAGAACCCACCGCATTTATTCATTGGGGTTTACCGCCTCTGCCTCTGTCTCTGCCAAAGCCGCCTGGAGAATGAAATGCGCCGTCAGCTCCCCCACTTGCGCCTCAACGGTCATCTGATCAATCCGCAACTGGGCTGGAAAACGCTCCAGCAGCCTTAATAAACTGCCGTAATCGAGATGCAGCATCAGGGTTTGCCGCGACGAATCTCCCTGCTGCTGCCAGCGCTGCAGCCCCGCCCCCGCGCTTTGCAACGTGCTCGCCAAATCACTATCGACGGCAGGCGGGTGGGTGACCTGCTGCAGGCTTTGATTCACCTGATCCAACGTCGGCATACGGGCCAGTTGTTCCCACAAGGGAGTCATCTGTTGCACCAGACGCTGCTGCTGCGCCTCAGTCTGCGCCAGTTGCTGCCATTTTCCTTGCAACGGCAGCAGGCCGAACAGCAGGATCAGGCTGCCCAACACCAGCCACTGGATGACCAACAGCTTCCACACCGGCAAGCCCAACCCTCTCGCCAACCACAGCGGCAATGGCTTATCCACCCGGCCCCCATTGCGCCATCAAGGTAAACGTGAACAAACCATCCTGACGCTGTACCACCTCTGCCAGACGGTAGTTCTGTAACAGGGGTAACGCCGTCAGTTTCTGCTCAAACTGAAGCACCGCCTCATAACGCCGGCCAAGCCCCCGTAAAGTGATATTTTGCGAGTGGCTTTCCAGCGTGATAAGCCACAGCGGATCAGGTAGCGAAGTGGAGAGCTGCTGCAGCAGCTGCAGATAACGTCGGTTATGTGCCAGGTTGTTGTCATACTGCTGTGTCAACGCAGTTAAACGCGCCAGGCGTGCCACCGCCTGTTGCAAGAGTTGATAACGCCCGGTGAGTTCAGCCTGCTTACCGATCAGCGTCAATAGCGCCTCATGCCGCTGTGCCTGTTGCTGGTTCAACAGGCCGAACACCACCATCAGTACCGCCAACACCAGCACCAGCTGCAAAATGAATATGCGTAACCAAAAGGCATAGCGGCGACGCTGGCCCTGTATGCGCCAGGGCAAAAGATTAACCTGATACATCAGCTGTCCTCAGCGCGCAGCGCCAGACCGCCGGCCAAGACAAATGCCGCAGGCAATGCAGGTAACGGGGGACGCAGCTGGCTAAAAGCACTGAGAGGGGACCACGACAAGCTTCCTGACGGGGGTTGCTCATCCATCACGCTGCTGTAGTAAATCTGATGTTCGCTGAGTGATGGGCTGGCGGCACGCATTGCGGTCAACGCCTGATCTGCCCCGTCCGCTTCCCGAAGAGGTACGATGCCATAGGCAAACTCCGATCGGTGTGCGGTCACCCATAACCATTCTTCATCGAGGCGGTGCAGCAACCCGGCTTCGCCTGACACGCCTGCGGCGGCGGCCATCACGCGCAGTGCGCATGGGGCAATATCAACCACCTGCGGCTGTAAATTGGCCTGACGCAGACAGTTCAGCCACTGTTGCAACTCTTGCTGACGGGCAGCGGTCAACAGCAGAGTCGCGTGTTCGGACAGTGATTGACGGTAGTCCAGCGCCAATGTTTGGCTATCCAGGGGAAACTTTTTCAGTCCCTGACTGATGATGTAATCACCGCGCGCCGGCTCTTTCAGCCGGGCGTCCGGCAGTGGCAATCGATGCTGTAAAACCCGCTGTGCGGGCAGAGCAATGCGTAAGGAAATATGTCTTGGTAACTGAACCCGCCATTGGCGCAACGCCTGGATCAACGCGTCGCTCTGCTCCAGGCAACCCTCACGCAGCACCGGTTGCGGCAACCTTTGTTGCCACCAGTGACGCAGTTGCCAGCCATTGCGGCGGCGCTGTGCCGCCAGGGCACGAACGCAGTGACTTTGTATATCCAGCCCCACCTGCCATGCTTGAGTGATCATATTTTGCCAGACCTCCATATCGTCAGATAACAAAAGAACATATCCATGTTGCAGGCTTGCCTTTATACTACCGCGCGGTTGTTTATAAACTGCCCAAATGACATGAAAATGGGAAATCTCAGGTGAAGTTCGTAAAGTATTTACTAATCCTTGCAGTGTGTTGCATCGTGTTGGGGGCAGCCTCGATCTTTGGCTTGTACAAATATGTCGAGCCACAGCTGCCTGACGTCGCAACGCTGAAAGATGTGCGGCTGCAAATACCGATGCAGGTTTACAGCGCCGATGGCGAGCTGATCGCCCAATACGGTGAAAAACGCCGTATTCCGCTAAAACTGAACCAAATTCCACCGGTTATGGTGCATGCGTTTATCGCCACCGAAGACAGCCGCTTCTATGAGCATCATGGCGTCGACCCAATCGGTATCTTCCGTGCTGCCTCTATTGCGCTGGTGTCTGGCCATGCGTCACAGGGGGCAAGTACCATTACCCAGCAGTTGGCGAGAAACTTCTTCTTAAGCCCGGAACGCACCCTGATGCGCAAGATCAAGGAAGCTTTCCTGGCAATACGCATCGAACAGATGCTGACCAAAGACGAAATCCTCGAACTGTATATGAACAAAATCTATCTGGGGTATCGCGCCTATGGCGTGGGTGCTGCGGCGCAGGTTTACTTCGGTAAAGACGTCAGTCAGCTCAGCTTAAGCGAAATGGCGACCATCGCCGGACTGCCGAAAGCCCCGTCAACTTTCAATCCGCTCTACTCCCACGATCGCGCCGTAGCTCGCCGCAACGTGGTGCTGTCGCGCATGCTGGATGAGCATTACATCACTCAGGCGCAGTTCGATCAGGCGCGCAATGAAGAGCTGGTGGCCAATTACCATGCGCCACAAATAAGCTTCTCCGCCCCCTATCTCTCCGAGATGGTGCGCCAGGAGATGATCAAGCGTTACGGTGACAATGCTTATACCGACGGTTACAAGGTCTACACCACCGTCACCAAGAAACTGCAGTTGGCGGCGCAGGAGTCGGTGCGTAACAACGTGCTGGCGTACGATATGCGCCACGGCTACCGTGGCCCGTCCAACGTGCTGTGGAAAGTGGGTGAAGCGGCCTGGGACCAAAAGCAGATCGTCGATTCCTTGAAGAATCTGCCGAACTACGGCCCATTGTCGCCGGCGGTGATTGTCTCAACCAGCGCCGAAGAGGCAACGGCCATGATGGCAGACGGCAGCCATGTGGCGCTGCCGATGTCCACCATGCGCTGGGCGCGACCTTACAGGTCCGACACTCAGCAAGGCCCAACGCCGAAACGCGTCACCGATGTGGTGCAGGCCGGTCAACAAGTGTGGGTTCGCAAGGTGGGCGAAAACTGGTGGCTGTCACAGGTGCCGGACGTCAACTCAGCCCTGGTTTCGATCAACCCGAATGACGGCGCGGTGAAAGCGCTGGTCGGCGGGTTTGACTTCAACCAAAGCAAGTTCAACCGCGTGACTCAGGCGCTGCGTCAGGTAGGTTCCAACATCAAACCTTTCCTGTATACCGCAGCGATGGACAAGGGACTGACCTTGGCCACTATCCTGAATGACCTGCCAATTACCCGTTGGGATCCAGGCGCCGGTACCGACTGGCGGCCGAAGAACTCACCGCCAACCTACGATGGTCCGATTCGCCTGCGTCAGGGGCTGGGACAGTCGAAGAACGTGGTGATGGTGCGTGCGATGCGTGCCATGGGGGTTGATTACGCAGCGGAATACCTGCAGCGTTTCGGTTTCCCGGCACAAAACATCGTGCATACCGAATCACTGGCACTGGGCTCGGCTTCGTTCACCCCAATGCAGCTGGTACGTGGTTACGCGGTGCTGGCCAACGGCGGTTATCTGGTGGATCCGTACTTCATCACCAAGATTGAAGACGATAACGGCAACATCGTGTTCGAAACCAAGCCAAAGATTGTCTGCGACAGCTGTAATCTGCCGGTGATTTATGGTGACACTCACCGTTCGGCCGTGCTTTCCGAAGACAACATTGAAAATGTCGCGACGTCACAGGAAGGCAAGAATGGCAACGTGCCGATGCCGCAACTGGAGCAAGTGACCCCCGCTCAGGTTCAGCAGGATGGCGATCAGCAGTATGCGCCACACGTTATCAGCACCCCGCTGGCGTTCCTGATGCACGATGCGCTGAACAGCAATATCTATGGCGAACCGGGTTGGATGGGTACCGCCTGGCGTGCAGGCCGTGACCTGAAACGTCGTGATATCGGTGGCAAAACCGGTACTACCAACAGTTCAAAAGACGCCTGGTTCTCCGGCTATGGCCCGGATACCGTGACGTCGGTATGGATTGGTTTCGATGACCACCGCCGTGACCTTGGCCGTACGACGGTATCCGGTGCGATCCCGGATCAGGCTTCCGGCGGTGAAGGCGGCGCCAAGAGTGCGCAACCGGCATGGGATGACTTTATGAAAACTGCACTGGAAGGCATTCCAGAGCAGAAGGTGACCCCACCACCGGGCATTATCAGCGTTACCATCGACAAGAGCAGCGGTAAGCTTTCCGGTGGTGGTGGCGGCAGCCGTTCCGAGTACTTTATCGAAGGGACTCAGCCGACGGACTACCCATCGCGGGATACCGGCACAACGCTAACGGATCCCGGCGGCGAAAGCCACGAGTTGTTCTAATAAAAAAAAGGGCCCAGATGAATCTGGGCCCTTTTTTCATTGAACCGTAGCGCTTAGCGGGAACCGCGTAAAAACGCCTCGGTGAGGAACAACGCACTAACGTTGCGCGCCTCGCGAAAATCAGGCTCTGCCAGCAACGCCATCATGTCGGCTATTGGCCAACGTACCTGCGGCAATGGCTCCGGCTCATCCCCTTCCAGACTCTGCGGGTAGAGATCGTGCGCTAGTACAATATTCATTTTGCTGGAAAAGTACGACGGGGCCATCGTCAACTTGCTGAGAAAATCAAAGCGTCTGGCGCCAAAACCCACCTCTTCCATCAGTTCGCGATTGGCCGCTTCCAGCACGCCTTCACCCGGATCAATCAAACCTTTGGGAAAGCCAAGCTCATAAGATTCGGTGCCCACGGCATATTCACGGATCAACAACAAATCGTCGCCAATCACCGGCACAATCATCACGGCCTCGCGATCTGAGGGCCGCATCCGCTCATACACCCGCCGTACACCGTTACTGAACTCCAAATCGACCGACTCAACGTTAAATAAACGCGAACGCGCGACCGTTTCCACTTTCAGAATTTTAGGTTTTTGCAGGTGTTTATCCATGATTGCCTCAAATGAGTTATCCGCTAGCAGGCCACAGCATCGGGCGTGATAACGCGGGTAACCAGAATAATGATTGGTGTGACGCGCGGTCCGCATGCGTTCAAACGCTGACCAAATCCGATCTTGATCACATTGTGCGTTAATGAGAACCTTTGCCGCAACGAGCACAAGCAGTAATTTACTTTTTTTTAACAAGCGTAGCCAGTACCCGCCGCTTTTCTGTTCTCATCCAGCAAAAAGAGCGCATTAAAATAAGATAATGCCGATATCGACAGTGCAACCTGGTTGCTATCATCACGCAGGTAAGACAGGGCAATAAGACGGGTTTTTTATCAATAAGTGAGATCCCGACGGAGAATCTGCTCTCTCGTTACGGATCAGGGTGTCTCTTGGTGATTTGGCTGCGTATAATAGTCTAGGATTCATCAGGTTGATGAGGTTCACGGGTACAGGATGGGGATAGCATGAGCACAATAGTGTTGATATTGGCCTTAGTGCTTGCCTGCCTGATCGCCGCTGGCCTGTATCTTTGGTTCAAAGCCCGCAATCAGCCGCTGCTGACGCGTACTCTGCCCTTTATCAAACCCACACACCGCAAGCTGACCGGCGAAGAACGCGCCGCCGTTGAGCACTATCTCGGCCAACAAAACAAGCTAAGCAACAAACTGTTGCCCGACAGCAACTCATTGCCCTCTGCCAAACTGGCTCTGACTCCACAAAGCGACAACGTCTACCCGGTCACCCACGCCATTACCCGCTACGGGCTGGCCAGCGATGAACCCAATAAATGGCGCTATTATCTGGACGCCGAAGAGGTGCATCTGCCGCCGTTCTGGGAGCAGTACATCAGCGCCGATAACCATGTGGAAGTGATTAGAACCCAGACCCTGCCGCTGGTGATCTCACTAAACGGGCATTCGCTGAAAGACCATATTCACGATCGGCCTCTGCCGCCGGTGGTGAAAGCGACCCCGAGCCAAAACGCCTCAATCCGCAAGGAAGAAAGCGAGCATGTCGAACTGCTGAACATCCGCAAGGAAACCCCGGAAGAGCACGCACTCACTCGCCCGAACGGTATCAAGGAAGCCGCTATTATCTCGGCGGCCCTGCTGCTGCTGTTCTTCAGCCTGATAAGCCCGGTCGTAGTGATCCCGTGGATGATTGCCGTCGCCGTGTTGATGATCGCCTGGGGCTGCTGGAACCTGTTCCGCCGCCCTGCCACCCGCGAGCTAAAAGAAGTGCACTGCCTGCGGGGTACCCCCAAGCGCTGGGGGCTGTTTGGCGAATCCAATCAGGGGCAAATCAGCAATATTTCACTCGGTATCATTGACCTGATTTATCCGCCGCACTGGCAGCCGTACATCGCCCAGGATCTGGGTAAAACCACCGACATGGATATCTATCTTAACCGTCAGGTGCTGCGCCAGGGTCGCTACCTTTCACTGCATGACGAGGTGAAGAACTTCCCGCTACAACAATGGGGCAGGAACGCGGTACTCATGGCCAGTTCACTTTTGGTGCTGGTGCTGTTGCTGACCTATATCCCGCTAAGCCTGCCGCTCAAGCTGAGCATGGCCTGGCTGCAGGGCGCACAAAAAATTGAAGTGACCAACGTACAGGCGCTGGAAGGCGCGACGTTACGCATCGGAGATACCCTGAAGGCTCAGGGTACAGGCATGTGCTACGTACCACCGTTAACCAGTGGCACGCGCTCCGCCAGCTTTATGCCCTTCGACTGTTCCGGAATTTACTGGAACAACGCGGCGCCGCTGCCGCAGCCAGAATCGGAAGTGATCGACATGGCCTCTGCCCTGCTGGCGACGGTCAACGCCCAGTTGCACCCTAACGGCACAGACCAAAAGCTCAATCCACAGTTGGCCAGCGCAATCGAAAAATCCGGCATGATCCTGCTGGATGATTTTTCCGATATCGTTCTGAAAACGCAGGACCTGTGCCAAGCGGATAATGACTGCGTCCGGCTGAAGAACGCACTGGTCAATCTGGGCAATGTCAAAAACTGGGGCACCCTGGTGAAACGTGCCAAATCAGGCTCGCTGCAAGGGGTGAACGTATTGCTGCGCCCGGTGAGTGCCGAATCGCTGGAAAGCCTGACCAAAGTGGCCGCATCCTCCTTCGTCTACAGCGAAACCAGGCAGGCCGCCGCAGCGCTCAACAGCCCACCACCGGGAGGGTTCCTGATCACCAGTGATGAAGGCAAACAGCTGGTGAACCACCCGCAACCGACGATGCCGCTAAACGAATACAACGCGCTTGACCAGTGGAACGAACTGCAACGGCTTGCCGGTATGCTGTTGCATACGCCGTTCGAGGCGCAGGGCGTGATCACCAATATCAGCGTCGATGCCAACGGTACCCGTCATATTGCACTGCACAGCGAGCCGGATATCATCACCCTGTGGCGCTATCTCGGCACCAGCCTGCTGCTGCTGAGCGTCGCCGTCGTTCTGGGCTACAACAGCTGGAAACTGGTGCAGCGCCGTCGCATCAATCAGCACCGCATCGCCGATATCCAGCGCTACTACGAAAATTGCTTTAACCCGCAGTTCGTCCCGATGTCATTGCGGCCGATGCCCTGAGTCACTAGCCGGCCTGCGTCCTGCCATCAGCTTATGTTAGGCTAACGCTATTACCCTTATCCTGCGGACCGCCGACGGTTCGCCTATGGAGTTTTCATGGTTCCCGAGTTTGACTGGAGTGAGATCGATACCGTGCTGCTGGATATGGACGGTACCCTGCTCGATCTGGAGTTCGACAGCCACTTTTGGCTCAGCCTGGTGCCACAGGCCCTGAGCGAGCAGCGGGCTATTCCCTTCGATGAAGCGCGTAAAATTATTCATCAGGAATATCTGGCCGTGCAGCACACCATGAATTGGTACTGCTTCGATTACTGGAGCGAACGGCTGGATATGGATATTTACCGCATGACCAGCGAGGTAGGCAACCGTGCTCGTCTGCGTGAAGATACCGAGCCGTTTTTACAGGCATTACGTGCGGCAGGCCACCAGACTATTTTGTTGACCAACGCCCATCCGCACAGCCTGGCGGTAAAAATTGAGCATACCGGTTTGGACAGGCACCTTGATTTATTACTTTCCACCCACACATTTGGTTATCCGAAAGAAGATCAGCGTTTGTGGCAGGCAGTGCAGCAACACACCGGTTTTGATCCGCAGCGTACGCTGTTTGTCGACGACGGTGAACCGATTCTGGATGCCGCCCGTACCTTCGGTATTCGCTACTGCCTGGGCGTGCAAAACCCGGATTCCAGCATGGCGGAGAAAACCTTCCAGCATCACCCATCGATGCGCGATTACCGCCTGTTGATACCGGCGCTGGCCAGGGGGAATTGATGAAAGGAAAAGCAGCAGGCGACGAAGCCGTCCGGCTGGACAAGTGGCTATGGGCTGCACGTTTCTATAAGACCCGCGCACTGGCACGGGAGATGATCGACGGCGGCAAGGTGCACTACAACGGACAGCGCGGCAAGCCGAGCAAGATTGTCGAGCTTAACGCCGAGATCAAACTGCGTCAGGGAAACGAAGAACGCACGGTGATCGTATTGGCAGTGACCAGCCAACGGCGCGGCGCCGAAGAGGCGCAGCAAATGTATCAGGAAACCGAGGCCAGCATCGTCAACCGAGAGAAAGTGGCGCTCGCGCGCAAAATGAATGCGCTGACCATGCCGCATCCGGACCGCCGTCCGGACAAGAAAGAGCGGCGCGACCTGATTAAATTTAAATTTGGTGAGCAGGAATAACCCCTCACCGCAATGAGAGAAAACTATGTCTAACCATGACCAATTGCACCGTTACCTGTTTGAAAACTACGCGGTGCGCGGTGAGCTGGTTACCGTCAGCGAAACCTATCAGCAGGTTCTGAACAACCACGACTATCCGGCACCAGTCAAGAAACTGCTGGGTGAATTGCTGGTTGCCACCAGCCTGCTGACCGCAACGTTGAAGTTCGACGGCGACATCACCGTGCAGTTACAAGGCGATGGCCCGCTGAAGCTGGCGGTGATTAACGGTAACAACCGCCAGGAAATGCGTGGTGTAGCACGCGTACAAAGCGAAATTGCTGATGACAGCACGCTCCACCAGATGATCGGTAATGGCGTCATGGTGATCACCATCGCCCCCACCGAGGGCGAACGCTATCAGGGCGTAGTGGCACTGGAAGGGGAAACGCTGGCCGAGTGCCTCGAGGCTTACTTCCGTCAGTCAGAGCAGTTACCGACCCGCCTGTTCATCCGTACCGGTGAGTCTGAAGGCCAACCGGCCGCGGGCGGCATGCTGCTGCAGGTGCTGCCGGCGCAGGACGGTAATGCCGATGACTTCGATCATCTGGTGCAACTGACCAACACGGTGAAAAGCGAAGAGCTGTTCGGCCTGCCGGCCAACGAAGTGCTGTATCGCCTGTACCATCAGGAAGAAGTCACCCTGTATGAACCGCAGGACGTTGTCTTCCGTTGCACCTGTTCACGCCAGCGTTGCGCCGATGCGCTGATCACGCTGCCGGCGGAAGAAGTGGCTCAAATGCTGGAGCAAGATGGCAATATTGATATGCACTGCGATTATTGCGGCAATCACTATGTGTTTGATGCCGTGGACGTTGCCGCTTTGTACACCGGTAACACCGACGAAAGCGAGCAGTTGCACTAAGTAGCACCCCATATCGACAGGCGCCCCCTGCGCCTGTCGGTTTTCTTCGTTTGCACGTTTGCTTTTTTCCGTGTGCTATCTCTCATAACGTAACGAAAAACCGACTAAAACGTTAAATATTTGATACCTATCGCGGTTACTCGCTGCTGAACCCCTACAATTGGCGCCAGAAATTCTGTGACCAAGGAGTAGTGACATGCGTGTTAAAGGTATAACCCCTCAGGATCTGGCCGCTTATGGGATTCATAACGTCGGCGAAATCGTTCACAACCCGAGTTATGACTTGCTGTTCAAGGAAGAAACAGACCCATCTCTGGAAGGTTTTGAGCGTGGGGTAGTAACCAAGCTAGGTGCTGTATCCGTCGACACCGGTATTTTTACCGGCCGTTCCCCGAAAGATAAGTACATTGTCCGTGACGACATCACCCGCGACACCGTGTGGTGGGCCGATCAGGGTAAAGGTAAAAACGACAACAAACCCCTTAGCCCGGAAGCCTGGACAGACCTGAAACAACTGGTCACCACGCAACTCTCCGGCAAACGCCTGTTTGTGATGGATACCTTCTGCGGCGCCAACGCCGACTCCCGTCTGAAAGTTCGCTTTATTACCGAGGTAGCCTGGCAGGCGCACTTCGTTAAAAACATGTTCATCCGCCCGACCGATGAAGAGCTGCAGGATTTCGAGCCAGACTTCGTGGTGATGAACGGTGCCAAATGCACTAACCCGAACTGGCAGCAACAGGGCCTGAATTCGGAAAACTTTGTCGCCTTCAATCTGACCGAGCGCATGCAACTGATTGGCGGCACCTGGTACGGTGGCGAAATGAAAAAGGGTATGTTCTCCATCATGAACTACCTGTTGCCGCTGAAAGGCATCGCCTCAATGCACTGCTCGGCCAACGTAGGCGAGAAAGGCGACGTGGCGGTCTTCTTCGGCCTGTCCGGTACCGGCAAAACCACCCTGTCCACCGATCCGAAACGCCAGCTGATTGGCGATGACGAGCACGGCTGGGATGACGATGGCGTATTTAACTTCGAAGGCGGTTGCTACGCCAAAACCATCAAGCTATCTGAAGAAGCGGAGCCGGATATCTATCACGCCATCAAACGCGATGCGCTGCTAGAAAACGTCGTCGTTCTGGCTGATGGCACCATAGATTTCAATGATGGTTCGAAAACCGAGAACACCCGCGTTTCCTACCCGATCTATCACATCCAGAATATCGTGAAGCCGGTTTCCAAAGCGGGTCACGCCACCAAGGTGATCTTCCTGACCGCAGACGCCTTCGGCGTACTGCCGCCGGTATCTCGCCTGACCGCTAACCAGACCCAGTACCACTTCCTGTCTGGCTTTACCGCCAAACTGGCCGGTACCGAGCGCGGCGTGACCGAACCTACCCCAACCTTCTCCGCCTGCTTCGGCGCAGCCTTCCTGTCGCTGCACCCAACGCAGTACGCTGAAGTGCTGGTGAAACGCATGCAGGCTGCCGGCGCGCAGGCTTATCTGGTGAACACTGGCTGGAACGGCACCGGCAAACGTATCTCGATCAAGGATACCCGCGGCATTATCGACGCGATCCTCAGTGGTGAAATCGATAAGGCAGAAACCATTACTCTGCCTATCTTCGACTTGGCGATGCCAACCTCACTGCCGGGCGTTAACCCGGATATCCTGGATCCACGCGCCACTTACGCCAGCCTTGAACAATGGCAAGAGAAGGCACAGGACCTGGCCGAGCGTTTTGTCACCAACTTTGACAAATACACGGATACTCCGGCAGGTGCCGCGCTGGTCAGCGCCGGACCAAAACTGTAATACCTTCTTTTCAGCTTCAGCTAAGGCGTGGATCCCACGCCTTTTTTTATTTTTATCGGTTGTTATTTAACCAACGCAAAGGGATAATAAGCACTGCAATCATTGATAGCAAAGGAGGTTTCAATGGCTAGCATAACCGTCAGAAATCTGGACGACGAAGTAAAAGAGTTGCTGCGCGTTTCGGCAGCGAAAAATGGCCATTCCATGGAGGAGGAAGCTCGTATGATTTTGAAACAGGCGTTGGTGAAAAAACCGCCGCGCTATGGTTTAGGCACTCGCATACATCAACACTTTGCCGAGTTGGGCGGAGTTGAACTGGAAATCCCACCGCGTGATAAAACACCCGTGCGCATTGTCACCTTTGATGACGATGATGACCAGGTATGATCATTCTCGATACCAATGTAGTTTCAGAGTTACTGCGCCCGGCACCTCATTACCATGTTTTAAGGTGGCTGGATCAACAAGATACGTATCAATTCTATCTGAGCGCTGTCGTGGTAGCTGAGCTATATACTGGCATAACCTGCATGCCCTATGGCAAAAATCAGTTTGAGTTACAGTCGAATCTCGGCGTAATGCTGCAGGAAGAGTTTCTGGACAGGATTTTACCCTTTGACACTGGCTGCGCTCTGAAACATGCGGAGTTAATGGGTGCCAACCGCCGCCAAGGCATCGGCGTCAGTTTCCCAGACACCCAGATCGCCGCTACCTGCCTGCATTACGGTGCCGCCCTGGCCACGCGTAATACCAAAGACTTTATCCATTGCGGAATTGAATTAATCGACCCCTGGCAAGCCAGCACCGGTCGGCGTCTGCATGAAGAAGCGGCGGAATATTACGTGATGAGCAGAAAACCCTGACAGGGCAGCTTCACTGTCAGGGGAGTTTGGCGCTGTCTTTCACTGCCTGATGGCCGTTGGCCGACTCTTTCTTTTCCATCGGTAACGGAATATAAGCCCTGATCAACAACCCGCCGCGTTCGCTGGTGCCGATATCCAGAGCGCCGTGATGGCCATCGATAATACGTTGTACAATAGCCAGGCCAAGTCCGGTCCCACTGGTGCTACGTGCGCTGTCACCACGGACGAACGGCTGCAGCAGATGTTTCAACTCTTCCGGTTTAATGCCCGGGCCATCGTCCTCCACCTGGAACCAGCCGCGCTGCAGTTCACGACCACTACTGACCTTGATCCAGCCGTTGCCGTAACGCGCCGCATTGACCACCATATTCGCCGCCGCACGCTTGATCGATAGAGGATGCACATTCATCATCAGCTCACCTGGCGCCATGGCGGTTTCGATAACCCGCTCATAGCCGCTCTCGGCCGCGACCACTTCACCCAGAATGCCATTCAGATCGCTTAACTCGGTCTGCATCTCCTGGCCGGTGCGCAGATAATCAATAAACTGCTCAATGATGGCGTTGCACTCTTCAATATCTTTATTGATCGACTCCGCCAGGTAGCCGTCTTCGGCACTCATCATCTCGGTTGCCAGACGGATGCGCGTCAGCGGTGTGCGCAGGTCATGGCTGACCCCAGCCATCAGCAGTGTGCGGTCATCCGCCAGTTGTTTAACGCCCGACGCCATCTGATTAAAGGCCCGAGTTACCGAACGCACCTCAGATGCGCCGTACTCACGCAACGGCGGCGGAATAATACCTTTGCCCACCTGCAGAGCGGCATGCTCCAGCTCCACCAGCGGACGGTTTTGAATACGAATAAACAGCCAGGCACCGCCTATCGCCAGCAGCATAATTGCCAGGGTATAACGGAACAGCGGCGAGAAATCGCCCTGGTGAATTTCGGTCAGCGGAACGCGCACCCAGATATCCGGCTGCAGCCAGGTTTTCAGCCACACCACCGGTGAATTTTTGTTCACCTCTACCCGGACGTCGGTTGGCCCGCCGAGCTGCTGAGCCATTTGCTGGCTGAGGAATTGATAGTGCTGCGCCCAGCGCAGACCGCTCTCCTCCGCCGCCGAATTGGTGTAGAGAGAAATCCCCAGTTCGCGATAGATTTCACGACGGAACGCCGGAGGCACCTCCAGCAAAGTCCCATCCTCCAGCTGCAGCTTATCGGTCATCAGCATACGAACTTCGTAGGCCAATACCTTGTTGAACTGCTGCAAACTGGGCAGGATGGCGAAGTTCAGCACCACCAGATAGGTCGTCACCAGGCTGACGAACAGCAAGGTGACGATCAATAGCAGGGTTCGGGCAAACGAGCTACGCGGTGAAAAGCGTAATCGTCTCATGCCTTGCTGCCGTCCGGAACGAAGACGTAGCCAAGACCCCAAACGGTCTGGATATAACGTGGATGCGCAGGATCTTCCTCAACCATACGGCGCAGACGAGAAATCTGCACGTCGATGGAGCGTTCCATGGCGCTGTATTCACGGCCGCGGGCCAGGTTCATCAACTTGTCACGCGACAGCGGTTCACGCGGATGGCTCACTAACGCCTTCAGTACCGCGAACTCGCCGCTGGTCAATGGCATAGGCTCGTCTTCACGGAACATTTCGCGGGTACCCAGGTTCAGTTTGAATTTGCCAAAGGCAATCACCGCTTCTTCTTGCGAAGGGGCGCCCGGCAGTTCATTGGCCTGACGGCGCAATACCGCACGGATACGGGCCAGCAGTTCACGCGGGTTGAAGGGTTTTGGGATGTAATCGTCAGCACCGATTTCCAGGCCAACGATACGGTCGACTTCTTCACCTTTGGCGGTCACCATAATGATCGGCATAGGGTTACTTTGGCTGCGCAGACGGCGGCAGATAGAAAGCCCGTCCTCGCCCGGCAACATCAGGTCCAGCACCATCAGGTGGAAGGATTCACGTGTCAGCAAGCGATCCATTTGCTCAGCGTTGGCAACGCTGCGAACCTGAAAACCCTGTTCGGTTAAATAACGCTCTAAAAGCGCGCGCAAGCGCATGTCATCATCGACGACCAGAATCTTATGATTCTCTTGCATTGTATTACTCCCAAAGGCTGTATTGCCTGACGTGAATATTGTTAAAAAACCATGCCAATTCGGACAGCAATTATTGGTATATATTCTAGACTAAATTGTTACAAAGCTTATTCTTTTACCGAATTATCAATATCTTTCATACAGCAGACTAATTAATCCACACATTATTGTCTCGTTTCGCCGTAAAAAGCCCACTCAGCCCTCCCGCAAGAATGACATCATCATCGTGAACTGCAGGGGACTGGCCCTCAAATTAATAACGTCTTTATAACCTGATTAGCCCTGGTGCCGGCGAGTCTACCCTCACTCTAAGCCGCCAGTAACAATGCACCTAATGTTCTCCCGGACATTCATCGGTACTTTTGTCGTCATCGCATTGGAATAACCCACGTATTTCCCCCCGATAAAATCGGCGACCCGAACGCGCTGGATCTCAGCATTCGGGTCAACGGTCAGCTCCGGCAGCACTCCAACACTCGTCACCTGATTTATAACGTACAGCGCCTGATCGCCTATGCCTCGGCGATGTTTACCCTGTAGCCGGGGGACATGATTTATACCGGTACACCGCAGGGGTCTCCGCGATACAGGCAGGCGCTCGCATCGACGTCAGTATCGAGCGCATCGGTGAGATGTCGGTCACGATCGTCGACAGCGTCCCCTGACTGGTTCTATTTTCGATGCCTCTGGCCCCGTATCTGTCGTACACTTCGCGCTATAGGTTCCACTATTGCCACGGTAACAAGGTTGCATGAGAACTCCGCTTATCACCCGTGAAGGGTACGAAAAACTGAAAAAAGAGCTGGACTACCTCTGGCGTGAAGATCGGCCAGAGGTCACCAAAAAAGTGACCTGGGCGGCCAGCCTGGGTGACAGAAGCGAAAATGCCGACTATCAGTACAACAAAAAACGGTTGCGGGAAATCGATCGCCGGGTGCGTTACCTGACCAAGTGCCTCGAACAGTTGAAGGTCGTCGACCACTCGCCGCAGCAGGAAGGTAAAGTCTTCTTTGGTGCCTGGGTAGTGGTGGAAAACGAAGATGGCGAGATCAAACGCTTTCGCATCGTCGGCTATGACGAGATTTTTGGCCGCCGGGACTACATCTCCATCGATTCACCGATGGCCCGCGCGCTGCTGAAAAAAGAAGTGGGAGATGCCGCCACCGTCAACACCCCGGCAGGCGAGGCGCTGTGGTATGTGAATGAGATCGAGTACGTTAAATAAGATTTCAGTTTTTTCCGAGCGGCCGCCCACCGCCGCGGTACAGGCCGCTTTACGCGTCATTGCTGCCGAGAGGCGGCCCGCTTCACTGGCATTTTCCACGAGCAATCCGTATAACTGTTCCCCTGTTTACTAACCATTCTCAACAGATACCAGACCTATGAATGACCCACTGAGCCGCATTATTGCAACAGAACTTCAGGCCCGGCCGGAGCAAGTTGACTCCGCCATCCGTCTGCTGGATGAAGGTAATACCGTGCCCTTTATTGCACGCTATCGTAAGGAAGTCACCGGGGGTTTGGACGATACCCAACTGCGCCAGCTGGAAACCCGCCTGGGTTATCTGCGTGAACTGGAAGACCGCCGTCAGACCATCCTAAAATCGATCGACGAGCAGGGCAAACTGACCGAACAGCTGGCGGAGGCGATCACCGCCACGCAAAGCAAAACCGAACTCGAAGACCTCTACCTGCCGTACAAACCCAAGCGCCGCACCCGTGGGCAGATCGCGATTGAAGCCGGTCTGGAGCCTTTGGCGGACACCCTGTGGCAGGATCCTCAGCAGCAACCTGAACAGTTGGCCGAAGGCTACGTTGACGCCGACAAAGGCGTGGCGGACGTTAAAGCCGCCCTCGACGGTGCGCGTTACATCCTGATGGAGCGCTTCGCCGAAGACGCTGCCTTGCTGGCCAAGGTACGTGACTACCTGTGGAAAAACGCCCATCTGGTATCCAAAGTGGTGGAAGGCAAAGAAGAAGAAGGTGCCAAATTCCGTGACTATTTCGATCACCATGAGCCTATTGCTCATGTACCTTCACACCGTGCTCTGGCGATGTTCCGTGGCCGCAACGAAGGCGTGCTGCAACTGGCGCTCAACGCCGACCCACAGTTTGAAGAAGCCCCGCGCGAAAGCCAGGCGGAACAGATCATCATCAGCCATCTCAACCTGCGTCTGAATAACGCCCCAGCAGATACCTGGCGCAAAGCGGTGGTCAACTGGACCTGGCGTATCAAGGTGCTGCTGCATCTGGAAACCGAACTGATGAGTACCCTGCGCGAACGTGCAGAAGACGAAGCGATCAACGTCTTCGCCCGTAACATGCACGATCTGCTGATGGCCGCACCGGCCGGCATGCGTGCAACCATGGGGCTGGATCCGGGCTTGCGTACCGGGGTGAAAGTGGCGGTGGTGGATGCCACCGGCAAGCTGGTCGCCACCGACACCGTCTATCCGCACACCGGTCAGGCCGCCAAAGCCGCGGCCATCGTCGCGGCACTGTGCATCAAACATAAGGTGGAACTGGTTGCCATCGGCAACGGTACCGCGTCGCGTGAAACCGAGCGTTTTTACCTTGATTTGCAACAGCAGTTCAGCGAAGTCAAAGCACAGAAAGTGATCGTCAGCGAAGCCGGTGCCTCGGTATATTCCGCCTCCGAACTGGCGGCGCTGGAGTTCCCGAATCTCGACGTCTCGCTGCGTGGTGCCGTCTCCATCGCCCGCCGCCTGCAGGACCCGCTGGCCGAGCTGGTAAAAATCGATCCAAAATCCATCGGTGTTGGCCAGTACCAGCACGATGTCAGCCAAAGCCAACTGGCGAAAAAGCTCGATTCGGTGGTTGAAGACTGCGTAAACGCCGTTGGGGTCGATCTGAACACCGCCTCGGTGCCGCTGCTGACCCGCGTAGCCGGCCTGACGCGCATGATGGCGCAGAACATCGTCACCTGGCGTGATGAGAACGGCCGTTTCAGCAACCGTGAGCAGCTGTTGAAAGTCAGTCGCCTGGGGCCAAAAGCCTTTGAGCAGTGTGCTGGCTTCCTGCGTATCAACCACGGTGACAATCCGCTGGACGCTTCGACCGTTCACCCGGAAACCTACCCGGTAGTCGAACGTATTCTGGCCGCCACCCGCCAGGCATTGCAGGATCTGATGGGTAACCCATCAGCCGTACGCAGCCTGAAGGCCGGCGATTTTACCGACGACAAGTTCGGCGTACCGACGGTGACCGACATCCTGAAAGAGCTGGAGAAACCAGGCCGCGATCCGCGTCCGGAATTCAAAACAGCTACCTTTGCCGAAGGCGTCGAAACCCTGAGCGACCTGCAGCCGGGGATGATCCTGGAAGGTTCAGTGACCAACGTCACCAACTTCGGGGCCTTTGTCGATATCGGCGTGCATCAGGACGGTCTGGTGCATATCTCCTCGCTGGCGGACAAGTTTGTCGAAGATCCGCACACCGTAGTGAAAGCCGGCGACATCGTCAAAGTGAAGGTGATGGAAGTTGACCTGCAGCGCAAACGCATCGCGCTGAGCATGCGTCTGGACGAGCAACCGGGGGAAGGTTCACCACGCCGCGGCGGTAACGCCGCCCCGGCAAGAGACAACGCAAACCGGGCACCGGCCAATAAGGCCAAACCACGCGGCAACAACAACACCTCGGCGGGTAACAGCGCCATGGGCGATGCGCTGGCAGCGGCATTCGGCAAAAAATCTTAATCAGGCCCTGGCCAGGCCAATGGGATGCAGGGCGGAGTAAACTCCGCCCTTTCTTGCCGAACTATCCCCGCGATTATTTGACCCGCCTCAATAAACCTGCATATTTCTCCAATCTTGCCAACAGCCATAATGGCCCGATGTTTCAGGCCTGAAAATAGCCATCGATTAACACCGTTATTAACATCATGTTCTCATTTTGGTATTTCTCAGAGAAACACAAATAGTTACCGCTCGTATTTAGCCACTGAGATGTTGCCAAATAAATACCAATAGTGACACTTCCGGATCATGACTATTGAGTTTTTCGCTAATTTTTTCAATCTGGAAAAAAATACTACAATAATGTAACTGATTTAACCAATCATTCTCATTTACACTTGGCCAGGCTGGGTGATAAAAGTAGCCCCATCAGGCAATCTCGATCGTTAAATGTGATCGCCACAACCTTTGGTTGCCAATACCCCTATTTTTTGTATTGAATGCGATAATGATTCTCACTATTATTATTTTGCGTGTTCACTACATTACTTCATGGATTGAAAACGTCGCCGGCGCGTCATGTTTACCACGACGCTTCCTTTGGAACGTTCTTTATCACCATCAGCCCAATAAGCTGGGCTCAGGGAAGGTTACATGCATCTTCTGCCTAAACGATCGTATAAGATCGCCGGCTTCGCCAATGACATTGGCCCAGCCTACCGCCAGAAACTTTTATCACTCGGCATACTGCCGGGTTCATCGTTTGAAGTAGTGCGCGTAGCGCCGCTGGGCGATCCCATAGAAATTAAAACTCGCCGCGTCAGCCTGGTGCTGCGCAGGAAAGATCTGGCCCTGATCCTGCTCGACGGCCAATCCTGACGCTGAGCCGCCTTGCTTTGACCACGCACATTGCCTGGCCCAATTTCCCTTGACTGATATCACGCAAAATTATGAAAAAACTCACTATTGGCTTAATAGGAAATCCTAACTCCGGCAAGACGACGCTGTTTAATCAGCTTACCGGCGCGCGCCAGCGGGTTGGTAACTGGGCGGGGGTGACGGTAGAACGTAAAGAAGGCCTGTTCACCACGCCACAATCCCAGGTCAAACTGGTCGATCTGCCCGGCACCTACTCCCTGACCACCATCTCGGAGCAAACCTCACTCGACGAACAGATCGCCTGCCACTACATCCTGAGCGGCGATGCAGACCTGTTGATCAACGTGGTTGACGCTTCCAATCTGGAGCGCAATCTGTACCTGACGCTGCAACTATTGGAACTGGGCATTCCCTGCATCGTTGCGCTGAACATGCTGGATATCGCCAGAAGCCAGAAAATCGATATTGATACTGCTGCACTGTCCGCACGCCTCGGCTGCCCGGTGGTACCGCTGGTCTCCACCAAGGCCGACGGTATTGGCGTACTAAAGCAGATGATCGACAATCATCAGTTCAACGAATTGAAAGCGCTGGTGCTCTACCCGCCGGTGCTGCTGAAAGAAATGACCACGTTGAGCGATGCGATGCCGCAAAACCTGCCGAGCGAACAGCGTCGCTGGCTGGCACTGCAGATGCTGGAGGGCGATATCTACAGCCATACTTTGGCTGGCCCGGCAGCGGCTCTGCTACCGGCAGCCAAAGAGACACTGCAACAGCAGCATCAGGAAGACCCGGCACTGGTGATCGCCGATGCGCGCTATCAGTCGATTGCCACCCTGTGTGACGCCGTCAGTAATTCTCAGCAGGCGATGCCAAACCGCCTGACCGAAGCATTGGATAAAGTGATCCTCAATCGTTGGCTGGGAGTACCAATCTTCCTGGTGGTGATGTATCTGATGTTCCTGCTGGCGATCAACATAGGCGGCGCACTGCAGCCGATTTTCGATATTGGCTCTGCGGCCATTTTTATCCAGGGCATTCAATGGCTGGGCTTTAACCTGCACTTCCCGGAATGGCTGACCATTTTCCTGGCTCAAGGGGTAGGTGGCGGTATCAACACCGTGCTGCCGCTGGTGCCACAAATCGGCATGATGTATCTATTCCTGTCATTTCTTGAAGACTCCGGCTATATGGCGCGAGCGGCCTTCGTGATGGATCGCCTGATGCAGGCACTCGGACTGCCGGGTAAATCTTTTGTGCCGCTGATTGTCGGCTTCGGCTGTAACGTGCCTTCGATCATGGGTGCACGCACGCTGGATGCTCAGCGCGAACGCCTGATTACCATCATGATGGCGCCATTCATGTCCTGCGGTGCACGGCTGGCAATCTTTGCCGTCTTTGCCGCCGCCTTCTTCGGCCAGGATGGAGCTGGCGTGGTGTTTTCCCTGTATATGCTCGGCATTGTCGTGGCGATCCTCACCGGGCTGGTGTTGAAGTACACCATCATGCGCGGCGAAGCCTCCCCCTTCGTTATGGAGTTGCCGGTCTACCACGTGCCGCACCTGAAAAGCCTGCTGCTGCAAACCTGGCAGCGACTGAAAGGCTTCGTCCTGCGTGCCGGTAAAGTGATCGTGATTGCCAGCATCTTCATTGGCGGCCTGAACAGTTTTTCGTTCAGCGGCAAGCCGGTGGATAACATCAATGACTCCGCGCTGGCATCGGTATCCAAGGTGCTGACACCGCTGCTGCAGCCGATGGGCGTACACAATGATAACTGGCAGGCCACCGTCGGCCTGGTCACCGGGGCCATGGCGAAAGAAGTGGTGGTCGGCACGCTGAACACGCTGTACACCGCCGAACACATCAATAACACCGAGTTTGACGCCGCCAACTTTAACCTGCTGGACGAACTGGGCGGTGCCCTGGACACTACCTGGCAGGGCTTGAAAGACACCTTCAGCCTGAGCGTCCTGTCCAACCCGATTGAGGCCAGCAAGGGCGACGGGGAAATGGACGTCGGTTCGATGGGCGTAATGAGTAGTAAATTCGGTTCCGGGGTTTCCGCCTACAGCTACCTGATTTTCGTGTTGCTGTACGTCCCCTGCGTCTCGGTCATGGGGGCTATCGCCCGTGAATCCAGCCGTGGCTGGATGACCTTCTCCATTCTCTGGGGGCTGAATGTCGCTTACTCGTTGGCCACGTTGTTTTATCAGGTCGCCACCTTCAGCCAGCACCCACAGTACAGCCTGACGGCGATAACCATCGTGGTGCTGTTCAATCTGTTGATCCTGTTCGGCCTGCGTCGGGCGCGCAGTCGGGTAACGGTGCGTCTGGGCAACGCCACACCTGCGGCCTGCTGTCAGGGTGCCAAGGGCAAGTGTCACTGATGGCCGGCCTGTTGCAGGTCCGCGATGCAATGGCACTGCACGGCAGCGTGCAGGCGCTTCAACTCAGCCGTCAGTTGGCGGCTCCGCTGCCGTTAGTGCAGGCAATGCTGGAACGTTTAATCGCGATGGGGAAAGTGGAGCGAATTGAGCAGGATAACGACGCCTGCCTGAGCGGCAGTTGCAAAAGCTGCCCTGAGGGCAAGAAGTGCAGTACGGTGGCCTATCGTTTGAAGTCGTAAGCAAGGATCGGGGCACAGCACAGGCGCGCCCCTTTTTGAATCAATAGTTATTTTTTGTCTTTATACACGTCAGCAATAGCACTGAACTTGCCGTGTTCACGGCCTGCCAGAATAACGTAGTATTGGCCGCCTTTTTCATCGGCCAGTTTGGACAGCTCTTCTTTTGCGTCCATTGGCGACGTGGTCTGTGCGGTGGTGGTTACTGTCCCTACTTTCTCGTATTTACCCGGATTCTTGTCCAGATCTTCCTTGGTCAGCAGGGTAGCTGCCATGGTGCTGAAAGACACTGAACCTACAACTAACGCGGCAATAATCATTTTCAAAGATTTCATTACAATACCTCTCAATGGATAGTTTATTTATTATGAATAACTGTCCAGGGTAAATGCGTCATAACACCAGCTGCCGTGACATTTTCTGACCTCGCTGCTTTCCCTGACGAGAGCCGTTTTCCCAGAGACGAAACGCCAAAGTAAAAAAACCATGAACGGTTTTTTCATTTCCCAGCCAACGCAGTTACCTCCCTAAGTATCGGACAGGTTTATTTTTTATCCACTAAGCGGCTATTTTTTAACGCTTTATTGTGCGTTTTCGCGGCGGATCCCACTTTCGGCCACAAAGGTGCAGATAATTTCAGCGAATTCAACAGGCTGAGAAATAAATGGCGCGTGGGCTGCTTTCGCAATGATGATTGATGGTGAGTGTGGCCAAATGACGTCGAGCAATTCAGCGACCTTGCGCGGCACTAATCCGTCCAGATAACCGTAAACCCGCAACAAGGGTAGCGACAGCTGCGCCAACGGCTGGCGGAGGTCGGCAGTCCGCAATATTTCAAGACCGCCGTTCAGGACTTCAACACTCGGCGTCGGCTGGTTAAGCACCACCGATTTCAGCAGACGGGCGTCCTGTCGTGCGCTTTCCGTGCCCAGCGTCTGTAATGCCAAAAAACGCTCTACGGTACGCTGAAAATCCTGACTCAGCTGATGCTGAAAACCGCTCAGCACTTCCGGGCGGATCCCTGGCCAGTCATCCTGTGCCGCAAAGCATGGCGAAGAAGCCACGGTGATCAACCCATGCACCCGTTGCGGCTGCATCAACGCAATCTGGCTGGCCACCAGCCCACCAAGTGACCAACCCAACCACCAGGCCTGCGCCGGCGCGGCGTCCAACACAATTTCCGCCATTTGCTCGAGCGACATGGCAGCAAACCCCTGGCTGCGGCCATAGCCCGGCAGATCGACCAGATGCAGGCGAAAATGCGGCGTCAACCGCTCAAGCATGCAACTCCACACTTCCGCGTTCAGCCCCCAGCCGTGCAGCAGCACAAGATCGCGATCGCCTTCACCTATTGTTTGCCAGTACAACGCTGTCATCGGTTATTGTCCTTTCATTCTCATCCGTCAGGGAGGACGGCTATGCTATCAATCTACAGCCGCTGTTGGCTATGCCGACAGCCATTACGCCTCAGCCATCATGGCATCTGCAGCTATTGCCTGCGCCACCTGCCGGCCAAACCCTTATGCTGCCCCCGCTGCGGCCTGCCCGCCGGCGATACCGTTTTGCCCTGTGGCCGCTGTCTGCAGCAACCGCCCCCTTGGCAGGCACTGGTGTTCGTCAGCGATTATCAGGCCCCATTACGTCAGCTAATCAAAAAATTCAAATTTCAGCACACTCCGGAGCTGGCGCCGCTGCTGGCACGGCTAATTTTGCTAAACTGGCAGCAGGCGCATCGAGAGCAGCATTTGAACAGACCCGATGTGATTTTAGCGGTACCCTTGCAGGCAAAACGTTGCTGGCGACGCGGTTATAACCAGAGCAGCCTGCTGGCACGGCCACTGGCTTACTGGCTGGGCTGCAACTACCGCCCCGCAGCCCTGAGCCGGGTACGCAAAACCGCTCCGCAACAAGGGTTGCCGGCCCGCATGCGTCGGCGTAATCTGCGCGGAGCATTTCGTTGCCATGAGTCCCTCGAGGGCCGACACGTCGCTCTGTTGGACGATGTGGTAACGACGGGCAGTACGGTGGCGGAAATTGCCAGGTTGTTGCAGCAGCAGGGGGTGGCATCAATACAGATCTGGTGCGTTTGCCGCACGTTGTAGTGCCACAGCAATGGGCGTATTATAATAAGGCTGTGTCCCGCCATTGACCGTGGCACCGTCGCAGACCCAAAAGTCCGTAATCAAGGCGGAGGGGGCAGGGCATAGTGGGCCTACGTTCAAGCCCGACAACACAGAGTACGGGCTTTTGGGGCGCGACCCGAAGGGCTGGGGCCATTTGAACGCGCACCTGTGTTACGAGCCGCTTATTTGGCCCACCAAACCTCACGACTCGCGCCTTGCTGCGCGTCCAAATGACCGCCAGCGGTGCTCACGTTCAATGGCGGGGCGCAGCCTGGTATAGAAGTCAACTATTTGAACTAACGAGCTAATGCCATGATTCGTATAACAGATACTGCACAGGAACACTTTGCCAAACTGCTGGCAAATCAAGAGGAAGGCACCCAAATCCGCGTATTCGTGATCAACCCGGGTACGCCTACAGCCGAATGCGGTGTCTCTTATTGCCCGCCGGACGCGGTTGAAGCGACAGACACCGAGCTGAAGTTCGAAAAGCTGTCCGCCTATATCGACGAACTGAGCAAGCCTTATCTGATTGATGCCGAAATCGACTTCGTCACCGACCAACTGGGCTCGCAGCTGACGCTGAAAGCGCCAAACGCCAAAATGCGCAAAGTGGACGACAATGCCCCCCTGATGGAGCGCGTTGAATACGTATTGCAGTCACAGATCAACCCACAGCTGGCAGGCCACGGCGGCCGTGTGACGCTGATGGAAATCACTGATGACAGCTTGGCGATCCTGCAGTTTGGTGGCGGCTGTAACGGTTGTTCCATGGTCGATGTAACCCTGAAGGAAGGCATCGAGAAAGAGCTGCTGCAGAAGTTCCCTGAACTGAAAGGCGTACGCGATTTGACCGAGCACCAGCGCGGCGAGCACTCCTATTATTAATCCCCTGTTCCAGGGCCAGATGTCCCACAGCGGATAAAAAAATACCGGATTCGGTTTACCCAATCCGGTATTTTCACCTCAATTATCCTACCGATACCTTACGCCGCCGCTTGTCCAAATCCTTCAGTAACCGGTCAACCTGTTGATCGGCAAACATCTCCTCCAGCGTTTGGGTCAGTTTGCGCCGCCAGTTAGGGTACTGACTGCTGGTACCGGGAATATTGACCGGAGCCGCCATGTCCAGCCAGTCTTCCGGCTGCAGACCCAGCAAGGCGCTGGCACTGTCGGCGACATAACGCTGTAAGCCCCGGTTAAGCAACGGGCTCATCTGTAACAACGCCGCCTTTTTTCCTACCTTCTGCGGTACACAACCATAGTGGTGCAGCCCATCCAGCAACCCCTGTTTGGCACGTTCGCGATCGGCGAACAGCCCTTTGAGGATCTCGGCGTCCGGATACAGCCCCAGTTGGTTACCCAACTGCAGGTCACCACTTTGCCAATAACCGCGCAGCGTCGGCAGATCGTGCGTGGTGATGGTCGCCATAGCCTGCACCGGATAGGCCTGCGGTGCGCGGAAGTGGTTCTCACCGTCACGTTCGAAGTACAGCACCTTATAGGAATAAACCCCGCTGTCGCGCAGTTTACCGACAATCTCAACCGGCACGGTCCCGAGGTCTTCGCCAATCACCATGCAGCGGTGACGTTGGCTTTCCAGTGCCAGCACCGCCAGCAGATCGTCCACCGGGTATTTCACATAGGCACCGTGAACCGCGGTTTCACCGTAGGGGATCCACCACAGACGCAGCAACGCCATTACATGATCAATGCGCAGCGCGCCGCAGCTGGTCATATTGGCGCGCAGCAGATCGATAAACGGCTGATAGCCGCGCGCCGCCATCACATGCGGGTCCATCGGTGGCAGACCCCAGTTTTGCCCGAGCGGCCCCAGAATGTCCGGCGGTGCGCCCACCGAGGCTTTCAGACAATAAAGATCCGGCTCGCACCAGGTTTCCGAGCCCCCTTCCGCCACGCCGACTGCCAAATCGCGATACAGGCCAATTGGCATCTGCTGTTGCTGGCTCAGGCGGAAACAATCAGCGAACTGGCTGGCGGCCAGCCACTGCAGCCACAGGTAAAACTGCACCTGATCCTGCTGTTGCTGACAAAATTGCTGCACCGCAGCACTGTCGCCCTGTTGATATTGTTCCGGCCAGGCCGGCCAGCCCCACAGGCTGCTGTCAATGGCTGCCAGATGGGCATGCAGCGCATCAAAAGCCGCCTGTTGATACAGGCTGTCACCGCCTTCGAGAACAAACTGCTCAAATGCCTGACGCTGCTCGTCACCCGCTTTACGCGCCTGGAACTGCGGGAATGCCAGCTGCAGCGCCGCCAGCTTCAGCTGCGTCACCGTGCTGTAATCCACCTGTTCAGTGCTACGCGCTGCGGCCAGTTTTTTTTGCGTGGTCGGTTTCAACCACCATTGCTGTGCGGCGTCGTTGAGCTGGAAATCTTCCACCGCATTAACATCGATATAAATCACGTTCAGCCAGCGGCGCGATGACGGGCTGTACGGGCTGGCGCTTTCCGGATTGGCCGGATACAGCGCGTGGATCGGGTTCAGTCCAACAAAAGCACCGCCCCGTTCACCGACCTGCTCTACCATCTGGCGCAGATCGCCAAAGTCACCGATGCCCCAGTTACGGTCTGAACGCAGGGTATAAAGCTGGACGCAAGCGCCCCACAGCTTCTTTCCGGTCAGTAAGGCATCCGGTTCAAAGCAGCGTCTCGGTGCCACGATCAGCCGGCAATGCCACTGCTGCGCGTCCTGCTTCAACGTCAGTTGGTGATAGCCCGGCGGTAACTCGCCCGGCAGGGTAAAAGTTTTACGCGCGCTGGCACGTCCCTGTCGCTGGCCACCGTCTTCGCGCTGCAGCGTCCACAGATACTCGCCGCTACCTGCCAGCGGCAATGCCACCGGTGCCCCCTGATAGAACACCTTCACCGCCGGTAGCGGCAGCACTGCGGCCTCCAATGGGGTCGTACTGCGCCCCATGGCGTCCAGCAGTCGGCGCTTGGTGTCCTCAGCGATCGCCTGCTGTTGACCGTGGGCATTAATATAATCGGCAGCGATACCCGCCTGAGCTGCCGCCTGATCGATGACCTTGTGCTCCATTCGTTCTCCTTAACGCTTGGCTTGCCAGATACGCTGCTGGTAGTCACGAATCGAACGATCCGAACTGAACATACCGACACGCGCGGTGTTAAGAATAGTACGACGCGTCCACTCATCACGGTCACGATAGAGTTCATCTACCTGCTGTTGAGCTTTGCAATAAGAAGCAAAGTCCGCCAGCACCAAATAAGGGTCGCCGCCTTCCAGCAGGCTGTGCAGCATCATGTCGAAAGCATGCTTGTCGCCGTGGCTAAATGCACCGCTCGCCAGCTCGTCCAGGATCGCCTTCAGGTGCTTGTCTTTCTTGCGATAGCTGAGCGGATCATAGCCTTTTGCCAGCAACGCCTTCACCTGATCCACGGTGTTACCAAAGATAAAGATATTGTCTTCACCCACCTGCTCGGCGATTTCCACGTTAGCGCCATCCAGGGTGCCGACGGTCAGCGCACCGTTCAATGCCAGCTTCATGTTGCCGGTGCCGGAGGCTTCTTTACCTGCAGTGGAAATCTGCTCGGAAATATCTGCCGCCGGGATCATCAGCTCAGCAACAGACACGCGGTAGTCAGGAATAAACGCCACTTTCAGACGATCCTTCACCAGTGGATCGTTGTTGATCTTTTCAGCCGCCTGATTGATCGCGTAAATGATGTTTTTCGCCAGGTAGTAGCCCGGTGCCGCTTTGGCACCGAACAGGAACACCCGCGGCACGATATCGAGTTGCGGATTATCGCGCAGTTGACGATACAGCGACAGAATGTGCAGCAGGTTCAAATGTTGGCGTTTGTATTCGTGCAGGCGTTTGATTTGTACGTCGAAAATCGCGTCCGGATTGAGCGTCAACCCCATCACGTCGTGTACATAGTTGGCCAATACGACTTTGTTATCACGTTTGATTTGCTGATAACGCTGGCGGAACGCCGCATCATCGGCGTATTTCTCCAGCCCTTTCAGGGCATCAAGGTCGTTCGCCCACTCCATCTTCAGCGTTTCATCAATCAGCCCTGACAGCGCCGGGTTACACTGCTTCAGCCAGCGGCGTGGCGTAATGCCGTTGGTGACGTTATGGAATTTGTTTGGCCACAGCTGGTGATATTCCGGGAAAAGGTCTTTCACCACCAGATCGGAGTGCAACTGGGCCACGCCGTTGACTGCAAAACCGCTGACCACGCACAGGTTAGCCATGCGCACCTGTTTATCATGGTGCACCGCCAGCTTGGCCCACACCGCATCGTCGCCCGGCCAGTGTTTACCCACCAGTTTTTTGAAGTTGGCATTGATCTGCTTGATGATGGAGAAATGACGCGGCAGCAGGCTGCGTACCAGCTTCTCATCCCAGCACTCCAGCGCTTCCGGCATCAGGGTATGGTTGGTGTAGGCGAAAGTTTTGCTGGTAATCGCCCAGGCGGCATCCCAGTCCAGCTGATGCTCATCGAGCAGAAGGCGCAGCATTTCCGGAATGGCGATGGTCGGGTGGGTATCATTGAGCTGGATCACTTCGTACTTCGGCAGCTCTTCAATCTTGCGGCCCGCCAAATGGTGCTTACGCAGAATATCGGCCACCGAACAGGCACACTGGAAGTATTGCTGCATCAGGCGCAGGCGCTTACCCGCCTGGTGGTTGTCATTCGGGTACAGCACCTTGGTCAGCTTGGCCGCTTCCACGCCCTGTTTCTCCGCCTGCAGGAATTTGCCGTCGTTGAAATCGCTCAGATCAAACGGATGCTGATGGGTGGCCTGCCACAGGCGCAGCGGCTGGGTCACACCATTACGGAAGCCCAACACCGGCAGATCCCAGGCTTCACCGCGCAGGGTAAACTCAGGGCGCCACAGTTCGCGGCCATCGGCCAGTCTCTCCAGTTTCCCACCGATGCCCACATCCACCGACAGCGCCGCATTGTGGCGGAACCACGGGTAGCTTTCGCGCTGCCAGTTGTCCGGGGCTTCTTGCTGCTGGCCACCGCTAAATGACTGACGGAAAAGCCCATACTGATAATTCAGCCCGTAGCCGGTGGCTGGCTGCTCCACCGTTGCCATCGAGTCCAGGAAACAGGCCGCCAGGCGCCCCAGCCCGCCATTACCCAACGCCGGATCGGTTTCCTGCTCCAGAAGATCCGCCAGCTTGATATCCTGTTCCGCCAATGCCTGCTCGACGGTGTCGTACCAGCCCAGGTTAATCAAGTTGTTAGCCGTCAGGCGGCCAATCAGAAACTCCATCGAAATGTAGTTCACATGGCGCAACGACTTATTGCTTTTACGCGGAGCCGGTTGTGCAGCAAGCTGCTCGGCCAGTGCGCGGCTGACCGCTTCCCACCATTGGTGCTGGGTCATCTGTTGTGCAGAACTGAGGCCAAACTGTTGCCACTGACGGTTCAGTGCCGCCAGAAAAGCATCCTTTTTAAGCGTAGGCTGTGACATAAGGAAAACTCTCTATCCAGTAAGTGGGTCAAATTACCGTTATCGTGCCGGGGAGAAACAGTGAAGGCATCATCCCGCCTGGGGATTAGCTGGGGAGGAGGATTGGGGCGTAGCTAAAATTGTGATCTCAGGCACTTTTTGACTCCCTTGCATCATGCAAAAAAGCCCACCGACGAAGGCAGCGAGCACCGAGAAAAGGTGAAAAATTGTTCAAGGACGTTAGCATAGATATTGCAGCGGCTATAGTGTTGCACACAGCCGGAAATGCTTTTCTGCCTCTGTGTCACCAAACCGCACCACCACACCGCGACTCCACAGGGATTTGCCTGCAAACGTAAAAAAGTGTGATCAATAGCAATTTAACTCCAAGCCAATGCTGAACCTTGTTGCAATACGTTTAACGTTGTCAGAACTTAGGAGGGGGATTAATTACGAGCCATAAAATAATTAACCTCACTCCGATCCCGGCAGGCGTCGCGATGAAAAAAACGCCATCGGGCAGGCCTACGGCGGCGGGAACCGCGCTTTTCACTCTGGAATACTATGCTGATCCCATCAAAACTGAGCCGTCCGGTACGGCTGCAAAATACCGTGATCCGCGATCGCCTGTTGGCCAAACTCGCCAGCACGGCCAACTATCGCCTGACATTGGTCAATTGCCCTGCGGGATACGGAAAAACGACATTGGTCGCCCAATGGGCGGCCGGAAAATCAGATTTGGGCTGGTACTCGCTGGATGAAAGCGACAACCAGCCAGAGCGTTTCGCCAGCTATCTGATCGCCGCCCTGCAACTCGCCAGCGGCGGTCACTGCGTGAAGAGCGAGGCGCTGAGCCAAAAACATCAGTACGCCAGCCTGTCGGCACTGTTTGCCCAATTGTTTATCGAACTTTCCGAATGGCACCAACCGCTGTATCTGGTGATTGATGACTACCACCTGATCACCAACGATGTCATTCATGAAGCCATGCGCTTTTTCCTGCGCCACCAGCCGGAAAACCTGACGCTGATCCTGCTGTCCCGCACCCTGCCACCGCTGGGTATTGCCAATTTGCGCGTGCGCGACCAACTGCTGGAAATGGGCACGCAACAACTGGCCTTTACCCATCAGGAAGCCAAACAGTTCTTCGACTGCCGCCTGGTGGCACCAATGGAATCGCAAGACAGCAGCCGCCTGTGCGATGAAGTCGAAGGTTGGGCCACTGCGCTGCAGCTGATCGCGCTGTCCGCCCGGCAGTCCACCTCCTCCGCCCAACAGTCCGCCAAACGCCTGGCCGGGCTGAACGCCAGTCACCTGTCGGATTATTTGGTGGACGAAGTGCTGGATCACGTCGACGCTGAGGCGCGCGCCTTCCTGCTGCGCTGTTCGGTGCTGCGCTCCATGAATGATGCGCTGATCGTGCGTCTGACCGGCGAAGACAACGGCCAGCAACGGCTGGAAGAACTCGAACGTCAGGGGTTATTTATCCACCGCATGGACGACAGCGGTGAATGGTTCTGCTTCCATCCGCTGTTCGCCACCTTCCTGCGTCAACGCTGCCAATGGGAACTGGCACTGGAGCTGCCCGGCTTGCACCGTGCCGCCGCCGAAGGCTGGCTGGCGCTGGGTTACCCGGCAGAGGCCATTCACCACGCGCTGGCCGCCACCGACGTCAGTATGCTGCGCGACATTCTGCTGCAGCATGCCTGGTCGCTGTTTCATCACAGCGAATTGGCCTTGCTGGAAGAGTGTTTGAATGCGCTGCCATATGAACGGCTGATCCAAAATCCCAAGCTGGCGCTGCTGCAAGCCTGGTTGGCGCAGAGCCAACACCGCTACAGCGAAGTGAACACCCTGCTGGAACGCGCCGAACAGGCAATGCGCGAGCAAAAAATTGAGGTCGATCGCACCTTAGAGGCCGAATTTGACGCCCTACGCGCCCAGGTAGCGATCAACGCCGGTAAGCCGGAAGAAGCCGAACGCCTGGCTACCGAGGCGCTGAAGTTCCTGCCACTTTCCAGTTATTACAGCCGTATCGTTGCCACCTCGGTGACCGGCGAAGTCCATCACTGCAAGGGCGAACTGGCACGTGCACTGCCGATGATGCAGCAAACCGAGCAGATGGCGCGGCGCCATCAGGCTTACCACTATGCGCTGTGGGCACTGTTGCAGCAGAGCGAGATTCTGATCGCTCAGGGTTTCCTGCAGGCCGCCTTTGAGACTCAGGACAAGGCGTTTGAACTGGTACGTGAACAGCATCTGGAACAATTGCCGATGCATGAGTTCCTGCTGCGCATCCGTTCACAAATCCTGTGGTCATGGTCACGGCTGGACGAAGCGGAAGATGCGGCTCGCGAAGGTCTGAAAATCCTGGCCAACTACCAGCCCCAGCAACAGTTGCAATGCATCGCCATGCTGGCCAAGTGTTCTCTGGCTCGTGGCGATCTGGATAACGCCAATGCGCACATGCAACGTTGCGAAGTGCTGCTGCACGGTACCCATTACCATAGCGACTGGCTGACCAACGCCGACAAACCGCGAGTGATCCTCTGGCAGATGACCGGCGATACTGCCGCCGCGGCCCAATGGCTGCGCCAGACTGAAAAGCCCGGCATGGCGGACAACCACTTTATGCAGGGCCAGTGGCGCAACATTGCCCGGGTACAAATCATGCTGGGCCAGTATGAAGAAGCCGAGGTGGTGTTGGATGAACTCAACGAAAACGCCCGACGCCTGCGACTGGTCAGCGATCTGAACCGTAACCTGCTGCTCAGCAATCAACTTTACTGGCAGATGGAACGCAAAAGCGACGCTCAAAAGGTGCTGATGGAGGCGTTGTCACTGGCCAGCCGCACCGGATTTATCAGTCACTTCGTTATTGAAGGTGAAGCGATGGCACAGCAGCTACGCCAATTGATCCAGCTCAATACGCTGCCGGAGCTGGAAAACCACCGTGCCCAACGTATTCTGCGCGATATCAACCAGCATCATCGGCATAAGTTTGCGCATTTTGACGAGAACTTCGTCGATAAGCTGCTAACTCATCCACAGGTGCCAGAACTGATCCGCACCAGTCCGCTGACACAGCGTGAATGGCAGGTGCTGGGGCTGATTTATTCCGGCTACAGCAACGACCAGATCGCCGGCGAACTGGCGGTGGCCGCCACCACCATCAAAACCCATATTCGTAACCTGTACCAGAAGTTGGGCGTGGCCCACCGCCAGGAAGCGGTACAGCAGGCACAACAGCTGCTGAAGATGATGGGGTATGGTGCCTGATAACGTTTTAACCCAGAGCTATCCTTGGCCGTAATAGGCGGCCACTCCGTGTTTGCGGCTATAATGTTTTGCCAGCAGATGGTCATCAATGCGGCTAATATCAGGATTTATGCCGTAGCTGATCCAGGCCATTTTCGCCACCTCCTCCAGCACCACCGCATTATGCACCGCCTCATCCGGCGTGAGGCCCCAGTTGAATGGGCCGTGCTGGAACACGATAATGCCTGGCGTGTCGAGCGCCTGACGGCACCCCAGGGTTTCTATTATCACCTTCCCGGTATTCAACTCGTATTCTCCGGCGACTTCTTCCGCGGTCAGTCCACGCGTGCAGGCAATATCCCCGGCAAAATAATCGGCATGGGTAGTGCCAAGCGCCGGTATCGACTTACCGGCCTGCGCCCAGGCGGTAGCGTGAGTGGAATGGGTATGCACAATGCCGCCAATTTGTGCATATTCCCGATACAGCGCCAAATGTGTGGGGGTGTCGGAAGAAGGCCGCAAACGCCCCGCCACCACTTCTCCTTGCATATTCACCACCACCATATCGGTGGCCTGCATATTTTCATAAGGTACGCCGCTCGGCTTGATCACCACCAGCCCCCGTTCACGATCAATACCGCTGACGTTGCCCCAGGTGTAAGTCACCAGCCCGTACGCAGGCAGGGCCATATTCGCGGCATAGACCCGCTGTTTCAGTTGTTCCAGCATACTAAGCTCCTATAGCCAACCCGGCCCTTGCCATACGTTCAGTCACCCAAGCTTTCGCCGCCCTCACCTCCTGTAACGGGTCGGTCGCAGTTTCGCTCCACATCTCAATCAGATAGGGTCCGTGGTAGCCACTGTGCAATAAGGTACTAAAACAACCTTCAAAATCGACCACCCCTTCGCCAAAGGCCACGTTTTTAAACTCGCCCGGACGGGTATCCTTTACATGGACCGCCACGATATGCCCGCGACCGGCAACCAGTTCCATCTGCACGTCGTTGTCCCAGGCCGACAGGTTGCCAATATCCGGATACAGCTGAAACCACGGGTTATTCAGGTAATGGGCATAGCCCAGCGCCTTGCTGATCGAGTTCATCAACGGGTAATCCATAATTTCCATCGCCAGCGTCACCTGGGCACGACTGGCCATTTCCACCGCCTGTTTCAAACCGTCGCGAAACCTCTCGCGCGTGTTGTCATTGGCCTGCTGGTAGTAAACGTCATAACCCGCCAATTGAATCACCCGGATGCCGAGATCCTGCGCCAGCCGGATGGCCTTTTGCATAATCTGCAGCCCCTGGTTGCGCACCTCATCATCCTCGCTGCCTAAAGGAAACCGACGGTGGGCGCTCAGGCACAGTGAAGGCACGCGTACGCCGCTGGTCGCAACGGCTTGAACCAGCGCCAGGCGCTGCTCGCTGCTCCAGTCCAGCCTTGCCTGACGGCTGTCGCTCTCATCTATCGACATCTCTACGAAATCAAATCCCAGTTCACCCGCCAGTTGCAGACGCGTCAGCCAGTCCTCTCCCGGCGGCAGCGCCTTTTCGTAGATGCCCAACGGGACGACCTTTTGCAACATAGCCATAATTTACCCCCACAGTTGAGCAATAGCGCGCTTGAACTCACGTGCCGCTGCCACCGGATCCGCAGCATCGCGAATACTGCGCCCGGCGATGAACACATGAATGGGAATGCCCTGGAACAGCGGCAGATCGCTCAACGCAAGCCCACCGGTGACGGTAACCTTGAACCCCATATCGGCAAGGCGCCGAATAGCGGCGATATCTTCATCGCTCCAGGCCACACCGGCAGCCTGTGCATCGCGGCTACGGTGATAAACCACCTGCTGCACGCCCGCCTGACGCCACTCCAACGCTTGTTCCCAGGTCCAAAAGCCGGTCAGTTCGATCTGCACGTCGCCATCGAACTCTTTCGCCACGGCCAGCGCACCTTTGGTGGTATTGATATCGGCGCAACAAATCACGGTGATCCAGTCAGCATTGGCCTCAAAACACATGCGTGCCAGGATCTGACCCGCATCGGCGATTTTAGCGTCCGCCAATACGATCCGATCCGGGTACAAGGCTTTCAGGTCGCGCACTGCACGCACCCCTTCAGCCACGCACAAAATGGTGCCCACTTCAATGATGTCGACTTCGTCGGCGATCAACCGTGTCGTACGATAGGCATCGTCCATTGACTGGTTATCCAGCGCCACCTGCAGCATAGGTAAATGTTGGGTCATCATGCTCTCCTGATTAATGCGTTGCCGCAGCCGCGGACGTTTGATTGATTAAATCCAGTACCTCAGCCACCGTGCGGCAGGCGCGCAAGCGATCAAAATTGGCTTCGTCTTCAAACAGGTTTACCACCTGCAGAATGCCAACTTCCTGATGCGTACGGCTGTCCACCGCAGCCAGGGTGATCAAGATATCGATCGGGTCGTTATCCTCATCGCCAAAGCACACTGGCGTTTTCAACGTGACCAAAGCAAAACCGGTTTTCAGTACCCCTTCTTCCGGACGACCGTGCGGCATCGCCAGCCCCGGAGCCAATACAAAATAGGGGCCGTGTCGTTCAACGCCGGCCAAGATGGCGTTGAAATAGCGGGGTTCCACCACCTCGGCGGCGACCAACAGATCAACGCCCAATTTCACCGCCTGCCGCCAATCGGTGGCTTCTGCCTGCAGCAGGACTGATTTGTTCTGTGCCAGTGAGTCACTCAGTTTCATGGTCGTTCCCTCACTGGCTCAGGTCTTTGGGGAAATGCGCCCCAATCACTTCCATCAACTTGGGGCCAAAGTCGGTCGCAGAAAGCATATTGCGCACGCCGACCACATACTTGTTGCCACTGACGACAATCTCATCCGCCACATGGGTCGACGCGACAATGATGTCAGCGCCGCCCAGTTCGGATTTGTACTCCCCGACCGCACAGCTGTTCACCGTATGCTTTACGCCCTGCTGGGTAAGGAATTGACCGACTTTCATTTTCATGATCATCGAGCTGCCTTGTCCGCAGCCGCATACCGCCAAAATTCGTACTGTCATGGTGCTCTCCCGTTACTGTGAGGCCGTTTCAGCCAGCTGTTTTTCCGCATCTTCTTCCGCGCGCAGGGCGCGCCCGGCGAAGAACATGTAAAGCAGTGCAATCACAATCACCACCCCCATAAACCACAGGCCCAGGCTCAGGCCCTGCATCAATGGCGGTGCCAGAATCGACCAGTCCGCCATCCCCATCCAGGCGCTCAGCCCGGTCAGCTTGACGGCCCAGACGCAGCCGAAGATCTCAATCATGCCCATCACCAGGCAGATTTTCATGGCGGCACGCCAGCCGCCGAAATGATTGGCAAACACGCCGATAGTGGCGTTAGAGAAAAACATCGGAATAAAACCGGGAATGATCATGATGGAAGAACCGAGCACCAGCAGCACCGCCACCGCAATCAACTGGCCAATGGTGCCCCACATAAAGCCCCAAACCACGGCATTTGGTGCAAAGCTGTAAATGGCGGCGCAGTCAATCGCCAGCACCGCGCCGGGGATCAGCCGTTGAGAAATACCATTGAAAGCTTCAGTCAGCTCGGCCACAAACATGCGCACGCCCTGAACAATGATGAAAATCGCCACCGCAAACATCAGCCCGGTTTGCAGAATGTAAATCGTCCAGTGCGTTTTCCCGGCCATGGCCTGCAGCGTATCCAGGCCAAATGAGCAGAGAATGATGCCGAAGAACAGCGTCATG
Organism: Serratia sp. NA_13; assembly: GCF_052691735.1. NCBI lineage: Bacteria > Pseudomonadati > Pseudomonadota > Gammaproteobacteria > Enterobacterales > Yersiniaceae > Serratia > Serratia sp. NA_13. Next base: position 9,747 of record NZ_JBQZFV010000018.1, on the reverse strand, counting down.
ACGATGGCGGTGGAAACGATATTGTCGTGGAAAATATTCAACCAGCCCGGCAGTTTCAATGCTTCCACGCTGTCTTCTTTTTTGCCCAGATAAGGGGCGATTTTATAGGCCACCCATGAGGCGAACTGCTGTTGGTGGCCAATAGAAAAGCCACTGTTTTCGGTTACTGCCTGAGTCGGCTTGAACATCATGTTGGAGGTTATCCCCCAATACAGCGAGGCCAGCAGTGCACTGCACAATACGGTGGTCCACATCCCATAGCCCAGGATGTAGAAAAATACGGCTAACAGCCCAACCTGTTGAAACATGATATGACCGGTGAGCATGATGGTGCGGATACCGGTAATACGCCGCAGCAGTACATAGAGGGTATTGAGCGCCAGCGCCAGCAGCACTGCATAGCCAACCCAGCTGTAGGCGTCACCCATACGCTCAATGGTGGCCATCATTGAGGCGTAGGTATCAGAAATCGCCCCGTTGATGCCGTACACCTCCGATAACTTCGCCACCACCGGTTTGAAGGTGCTGGTCAAAATACCGGAACCGGCTTGCAGCAACATAAAGCCGATAATCGTCTTGATGGTGCCTTTGATGATCACCGCTGCGCTTTTACGCAACAGCACATAGCCAAGCAGCGTGACTAACCCCAGCAACAAGGGGGCGTTAGTCATCACCTGATTAAAAAAAACGGTGAAAATGGTGTAGAGGGTGTCCATCTGGCTCTCCTGGTAGCGTTTGCATGCTTATTGCGCATTGGCGGACGCCACCAGCACCAAGCCAGGCGTCGCAGTCACGCAGGAACATCCTCACCATACCAATCACCAAGAATCACAAAAAGATTATAAATGATTATTTGTGAACAACCTCGCAAGATATAAAATAATTCTATGTTGATTCAACACCCTAAGATTCACTCCGTTGATTACCCATTGAATTAAATTACCTTTTACGCATTTTAAATCCATGTCCCGCAGATAACCCGGTGACAAGCCAAACGCCTTACTGCATTGCCAGCATAAAAAAACGGTGCTAGATTCAGTCAAAATCGATCACATTAAATCTTAAAATGATTATATGTGATTATTTAAAACAATGAACCGCAAATGATGAGGGGTTAACCATGAGCAAAGTCGCAACGATTACGCGCGAATCCTGGATACTGAACACCTTCCCTGAATGGGGAACCTGGTTGAATGAAGAAATTGAACGCGAGCAGGTCGCGCCAGGCACTTTCGCCATGTGGTGGCTGGGATGCACCGGCATCTGGCTGAAATCGGAAGGAAGCGCAAACCTGTGCGTTGATTTCTGGTGCGGTACCGGCAAACAAAGCCACAGCAACCCACTGATGAAGAACGGCCACCAGATGCAACGCATGGCCGGGGTGAAAAAATTACAACCCAACCTGCGCACCACCCCCTTTGTGCTCGATCCTTTTGCGATCAAGGACATTGATGCCGTCCTGGCCACCCACGATCACAACGATCACATCGACGTGAACGTCGCCGCCGCCGTGATGCAGAACTGCGCGGCTTCGGTGCCTTTTATCGGGCCGCAAAGCTGCGTGGACATCTGGATCGGCTGGGGGGTACCACGCGAACGCTGCATCACGGTAAAACCGGGGGACGTAATCAAAATCAAAGATGTGGAAATCCACGCGCTGGATGCTTTTGACCGCACAGCATTGATCACGCTGCCGGTGGAACAAAAAGCCGCAGGCGTGCTGCCGGACGGCATGAACGAGCGAGCGGTAAATTATCTGTTCAAAACACCGGGCGGCAACTTGTACCACAGCGGTGACTCGCACTATTCCAACTACTACGCCAAACACGGTAATGATCATCAGATCGACGTGGCGCTGGGTTCCTACGGCGAGAACCCGCGTGGCGTCACCGACAAAATGACCAGCGCCGACATTCTGCGCATGGCGGAATCATTGAACGCCAAACTGGTGATCCCGTTCCATCACGACATATGGTCTAATTTCCAGGCGGACCCGCAGGAAATCCGCATGCTTTGGGAAATGAAAAAGGATCGGCTCCAATACGGATTCAAGCCTTTTATCTGGCAGGTTGGCGGCAAATTTACCTGGCCGCTGGACAAGGATAATCTGGAGTACCACTACCCACGCGGTTTTGACGACTGCTTTACCCTTGAACCCGATTTGCCTTTCAAATCCTTCCTGTAACCAGGCTATGGGGCATTTTGATGTCATACCTATGCGCACTTTTGAACAGCAATGATTCAAATCGTCAGAAGGTGCGCATATAATCAAAAAAAGTGTCCCCACTCCCTGATGGAGCCTGCATGACTGAGTCCCAACGCCATAATGCCATTCTCGATCTCTTACAGCATAAGGGGCAGATCTCCGTAGCGGACGTGATTACGGCATTTGAAATATCCCCCGCCACCGCGCGCCGCGATATCAACAAACTGAATGAAATCGGTAAACTGCGTAAGGTTCGCAATGGCGCAGAAGCCACCAGTACCCCTCGCGCAGCATGGACGCCACTCAATATCCACCAGGCCCAGCATCTGGACGAAAAAATGCGTATTGCCAAAGCGGCAGCGCAGCTGTGCCAGCCGGGCGAAAGCGTAGTGATTAACTGTGGCTCGACCGCTTTCCTGCTGGGACGCGAGATGTGCGGTAAAGACGTGCAAGTCATCACCAACTACCTGCCATTAGCCAACTATTTGATCGAGCAAGAGCATGACAGCGTAGTGATCATGGGTGGGCAGTACAATAAAACCCAATCAATCACCCTGGCACCGCAGGACGGCGACGCTTCGCTGTATGCCGGCCACTGGATGTTCACCAGCGGCATTGGCCTCACCGCCGACGGCCTGTACAAAACAGATATGTTAACCGCCATGGCCGAGCAGAAGATGCTGAACTATGTCGGTAAACTGGTGGTGCTGGTCGATAGCAGTAAAATTGGTCAACGTGCAGGCATGCTGTTCAGCCGTACCGAGCAAATCGACATGGTGATTACCGGCCGCGAAGCCGCCCCTGCTATCGTAGAACAGCTTCGCCTGCAGGGCGTTGAAGTCCAGTTGGTCTAAAAACCCACAACGTCGCTCTGGTCTTAATTGCCTCGGAGTTGGTTACAATAGCGACATTACTAATTACGAGGCAGTCGGCAGTCATGGAACAGTTTGAAGCGATCAACGTTGAGCAGGCATACAGCCGTTGGAAAGACGGCAGTGCTGCCCTGGTCGATATCCGCGATCCACAGAGTTTTGAAGCCGGGCACACGCCAGGCGCTTTTCACCTTACCAACGCCAGCCTGCAGACTTTTATGCAGCAGAATGACTTTGAGCGGCCGGTGATGGTGATGTGCTACCACGGCAACAGCAGCCGCAGCGCGGCGCAATATCTGCTGCATCAGGGGTTTGACGCGGTGTACAGCATTGACGGCGGCTTCGAGGCCTGGGCACGCCAATATCCTCAGGACGTTGAAACCTCCTCATAATCCTTCCCCCGCCGTCTGCGGCGGGTTCCTTTTTCGCGCTTTTAGTGAGTGTTTTTGCGGGTTTTTCGCAGATCTGCTGCCTGCGCTCAGGATTTCGACGGTATAATCGGCCGTCAACGCCATCGGGGTAAACCGACGGCTAAAATCATTCACTTAGACGGAAAAGCCATGGTTAGAGTAATCGCCGTATCCAATCCCCGCCTGGCGCAGGCCTTTGTCGACTACATGACGACACAGGGCATTGAGCTTAGGGTGCACAATACCGGCGAGGCGGCGGAAATCTGGCTGGCGGACGACAGCCATCTGGAGCAGGTGCAGCACGAACTGCAGCAGTTCCTGATCGACCCGCTTAACAGTCGCTATCGCGCCGCCAGTTGGCAGGCCGGCAACACCGCAGCCGACCTGCACTATCAGGGCTTCTCCTATCTGCAAATCCTGCGCAGCAAAGCCGGGCCGCTGACGCTCGGCGTGATGGTGTTGTGCATTGCGGTATATATCCTGATGCAGGCGCTGGGTGACGACACGGTGATGTACTGGCTCTCCTGGCCGCAAAACAGCAGCCAGTACCTGCAACTGTGGCGCTGGGTCAGCCATGCTTTCCTGCATTTCTCGCTGCTGCACATCACCTTTAACCTGATGTGGTGGTGGTATCTCGGCGGCCCGATGGAAAAACGCCTCGGTGCCGGCAAGCTGTTCGTGCTGGCGGTGGTCTCGGCCTTTTTCAGCGGTTGGGCGCAATCGCTGTTCAGCGGTGCCTTGTTCGGTGGCCTGTCCGGCGTAGTCTATGCGCTGATGGGTTACTGTTGGCTTAGCGGCGAACGTGCACCGGAACGCGGTCTGATGCTGCCACGCGGCCTGATGGTGTTTTCGGTTCTGTGGCTGGTGGCCGGATATTTCGATATTTTAGGAATGTCGATCGCTAACGCGGCACACGTAGCCGGTTTAGTGTTAGGGTTATTGATGGCATTTTGGGACACGCGTCATCGCGCGCACAACGAACAATAACAGCCAGGTACAAGCCAGGCGTTTTATAACCGTCATACTTCAAGCTGCATCTTTGTTGGTTGCGTCCATTCACCCCAGTCACATAGTTCGCTATGCTCTTGGGGATTCACGGACTTACCGCCGCGATACGGCTCGAATTATTTAGGGTATAGGGGATTACCGTGAAGCAAACACAGCGTCATGACGCAATTATCGAGCTGGTGCGCCTGCAGGGGTATGTCAGCACGGAAGAACTGGTCGAACATTTTGACGTCAGCCCGCAAACGATTCGCCGTGATTTAAATGACCTGGCCGATCAGAACAAAATCCAACGCCACCACGGTGGGGCAGCCTTGCCTTCCAGTTCGGTCAATGCCGCCTACAACGATCGTAAAGTGATGTGGTCGGAACAGAAAGCGCGTATTGCCCAACGCGTCGCCAGCCAAATCCCGGACGGTGCCACGCTGTTTATCGACATCGGCACCACGCCGGAAGCGGTCGCTCATGCACTGATGAACCACAAGAACCTACGCGTGGTGACCAATAACCTGAACGTCGCCACCCTGCTGACTGCCAAGGAAGATTTCCGTCTGATCCTGGCCGGTGGCGAAGTCCGCACCCGCGATGGCGGCATCATGGGCGAGGCCACGCTGGACTTTATCTCCCAGTTCCGTCTCGATTACGGCATTCTCGGTATCAGCGGCATCGATATGGACGGCTCGCTGCTCGAATTCGACTATCACGAAGTGCGCACCAAACGCGCAATTATCGAAAACTCGCGCTGCGTCATGCTGGTGACCGACCATTCCAAGTTCGGCCGTAACGCGATGGTCAACCTCGGTAACATGAACCTGATCGACTATCTGTTTACCGACCAACTGCCACCGCCAAGCGTGATGAAAATCATCGAGCAGTACGACGTACAGCTCGAACTGTGCTAAGCCCTTTCCATCCCGTTTAACCCTGCGGTACCGCTTTTTACCTCCGTTATTCCTGCCGTTTTCTCCGGGGTTCAGCCTGCTGGCCCCGGTCATTCCATCTCTAAATAACCCTTCTTTTTGTATACCTACTATCACCAAACTGTTACCTCTATCACGCCTAAATGTTTTTGTTTGGTTAAGTCTTGGCTTGTTTGTTGGTTTTTGATTACAATCATGAGCGAAAACGAACATGAAAGAGCTATTTCGAACATCTGGAGGAAGTTGACGTGGAAACCAAAGACTTGATCGTTATCGGTGGCGGCATCAACGGTGCCGGCATCGCGGCCGATGCTGCCGGGCGCGGGCTGTCCGTTCTGCTACTGGAAGCGCAAGACTTGGCCTGTGCTACGTCTTCCGCCAGTTCCAAACTGATCCACGGCGGCCTGCGCTACCTGGAACACTACGAATTCCGTTTGGTGAGCGAAGCGCTGGCCGAACGTGAAGTACTGCTGCGACTGGCACCGCATATTGCCTTCCCAATGCGTTTTCGTCTGCCGCATCAGCCGCACCTGCGCCCAGCCTGGATGATCCGTATTGGCCTGTTCCTGTACGATCACTTGGGTAAACGCACCAGTCTGCCAGGCAGCAAGGGTTTGCGCTTTGGACCAGAATCGGTGCTGAAGCCTGAATTGAAGCGCGGTTTCGAATATTCTGACTGCTGGGTTGACGATGCTCGCCTGGTGGTATTGAACGCCCAGGAAGTGGAAAAGCGCGGTGGCGAAGTGCGCACCCGCACCAAAGTGACCCGCGCATGGCGTGAAAACGGCCTGTGGATTGTGGAAGCTGTCGACGTCGACAGTGGCAAAACCTTTACCTGGCGCGCCAAGGGCCTGGTGAACGCCACCGGCCCATGGGTGAAGCACTTCTTCGACGATGGTCTGAAGCTGAAATCCCCTTATGGCATCCGTCTGATCAAAGGCAGCCACATCGTGGTGCCGCGCGTACACGAGCAGCCACAGTCTTATATTCTGCAAAACGAAGACCACCGTATAGTCTTCGTGATCCCATGGAATGACGAATTCTCAATCATCGGCACCACCGACGTGGAGTATCACGGCGATCCGAAAGACGTGAAGATCGACGATAACGAAATCAACTATCTGCTTAAAGTGTATAACGACCACTTCAAGAAGCAGTTGGGCCGTGACGATATCGTCTGGACATACTCTGGCGTGCGTCCGCTGTGCGACGACGAGTCAGACTCGCCGCAGGCGGTGACCCGGGATTACACGCTGGACGTGCATGACGAGCAGGGTAAAGCACCGTTGCTGTCCGTATTCGGCGGCAAACTGACGACCTACCGCAAGCTGGCTGAGCATGCGATGGAAAAACTGGCGCACTACTACCCTGGCTGTGGCCCGGCGTGGACCAAAAACGGTTCGCTTCCAGGGGGGGATATCGGTGGCGATCGCGACAGCTACGCCGCAAAACTGCGCCGTGAGCACAGCTGGTTGCCGGAATCCCTGGCACGCCGCTTTGCCCGCACCTACGGCAGCCACAGCGAGCTGATCCTGGCCAATGCCAATAGCCTCAGCGACCTGGGCGAAGATTTCGGTCATGGCCTGCATGAAGCCGAGTTGCGCTACCTGATCGACAAAGAATGGGTGGTGGAACTTGATGACGCTATCTGGCGCCGTACCAAGCTGGGTATGTGGCTGGACGAAGCACAGCAGGCACGGGTAAAAGCCTGGCTGGCAGAACACGCGAAAGTGAAAACGCTGTCTCTGGCATCGTAAACCGCTAAACGTTAAAAGGGCCGGAAATCCGGCCCTTTTGTATTTACAGCTTGATAGGTTTGATGTGCCAGATTTCGTCCGCATACTCCTGAATGGTACGGTCGGAAGAGAAGTAGCCCATGTTGGCGATATTCAATATTGCCCGCCGCGTCCAGTCATCCTGATTACGATACACCTCATCCACCTTGTCCTGCGTATCCACATAGCTGCGGTAATCGGCCAGCAGTTGATAGTGATCGCCCAGATTAACCAGTGAATCAAACAGGTTACTGTAGCGCTTTGGCTCCTCAGGGCTGAAAGCACCTGTAGCGATCTGAGTCAGCGCCTGATGCAACTCTGGATCCTGCTCATAGTAAAGATGCGGGTTGTAACCGTTGCGTCGCAGTTCTTCTACCTGCTCGGCGGTATTGCCGAAGATAAAGATGTTCTCCTCCCCCACGTGTTCCAGCATCTCTACGTTAGCTCCGTCCAGCGTGCCGATAGTCAGCGCGCCGTTAAGAGCAAACTTCATATTACTGGTGCCGGACGCCTCGGTGCCCGCCAGTGAGATTTGCTCGGAAAGATCCGCCGCCGGAATGATCATCTGCGCCAGACTGACACCATAGTTCGGGATAAACACCACTTTCAACTGCGTATGCACGCGCGGATCGTTGTTGATCACCTTGGCGACATCGTTGATCAAGCGGATGATCTGCTTGGCGGCGTAATAGGCCGAAGCCGCCTTGCCGGCAAAGATCACCACCCGCGGCACCCGCTCGGCTTCCGGATCCTGCAGCAGACGGTTATACAAGGTGATCACGTGCAGTACGTTGAGCAACTGCCGTTTGTATTCGTGGATACGCTTGATCTGTACGTCGAACAGCGCGTCCGGGTTGACCACCACATTCAGCGTTTTGGCGATGTAGGTAGCCAGTCGCTCCTTGTTCTGCCGTTTGGCGGCCTGCACTGCCTGCAGGAAGCTCGGGTAGTCGACATTGGCCTTTATCTCGCTCAGTTGGCTGAGATCGGTGCGCCAGGTCTGGCCGATACTGTCATCAAGTACGGCGGATAACGGACGGTTAGCCAGCCCCAGCCAGCGGCGTGGCGTAACACCGTTGGTTTTGTTGCAGAAACGATCGGGGAAGATATGGGCGAAATCGGCAAACAGTGATTGCACCATCAGCTCGGAATGCAGTGCGGAAACGCCGTTAACCTTGTGGCTGGCCACCACCGCCAACCAGGCCATACGCACCCGACGGCCATTGGTTTCATCAATGATCGACACTCGCGCCAGCAGGTCATTGTCACCCGGTGCGACTTCCTGTACGTGTTTGAGGAAGTGATCGTTAATCTCGAAAATCAGTTGCAGGTGACGCGGTAGGATCCGGCCAATCATATCCAGCGGCCAGGTTTCCAGCGCTTCGCTCATCAGCGTGTGGTTGGTATAGGAGAACACCTTTTCCACCACGGCCCAGGCATCCAGCCAACTGAATTTATGCTCGTCGATTAACCGGTGCATCAGTTCCGGGATCGACAGTACCGGGTGGGTGTCATTCAGGTGAATGGCAATCTTGTCTGCCAGGTTGTCGAAGCTTTTATGCATCGTCCAGTGGCGGTTGAGGATATCCTGCACCGTGGCCGACACCAGGAAATACTCCTGTCGCAGGCGAAGTTCACGTCCGGAATAGGTGGAATCATCCGGGTACAGCACGCGTGAGACGTTCTCCGAGTGGTTTTTATCCTCAACGGCCGCGAAGTAATCCCCCTGGTTGAATTTACCCAGGTTGATTTCATTACTGGCCTGGGCACTCCACAACCGCAGCGTGTTAGTCGCATCGGTATCAAAACCGGGGATCACCTGATCGTAAGCGGCGGCAATAATCTCTTCGGTTTCTACCCAACGTGCCTTGGCGCCTTCCTGTTGAATGCGGCCGCCAAAACGCACCTTATAGCGAGTATTGTGACGTGGGAATTCCCACGGGTTGCCATATTCCAGCCAGTAGTCCGGGGATTCCATCTGCTGGCCGTTGACGATATTTTGTTTGAACATGCCATATTCATAACGAATGCCGTAGCCACGTCCCGGCAGCGCCAGCGTCGCCAGCGAGTCAAGGAAACAGGCCGCCAGCCGCCCCAGGCCACCGTTGCCGAGGCCAGGATCGTTCTCTTCCTCCAGCAGCTCACCCAGACTCATCCCCATCTCATTCAATGCGTCGTCAATATCCTGATAAATTCCCATCGACAGCAGGGCGTTGGACAGCGTGCGGCCGATCAGGAACTCCATCGACAGGTAATACACCTGACGCACATCCTGTGAAAGTTGCGCACGGTTAGAACGCAACCAGCGTTCCACCATACGGTCGCGAACCGCAAACAACACGGCATTCAGCCAGTCATGCTGGTTGGCAATCGCCGGATCCTTGCCGACAATAAACATCAATTTATAGGCGATGGAGTGTTTCAGCGCTTCAACACTGACCGTGGGTGAGGTGTAACTAATCGGTGAAGTCATAGCTTTTCGATCCCAAGTTCGTGGCTGCCCGTCGCCTTTCAAGCCGCAGCGTTGTTACCTGCTTACAAGGCCCATCCATGGTCCTT